>JAITUN010000293.1 GCA_031286285.1 Bacteroidales bacterium
TTTTCTGGTAACATACAAACATTTCCCATTCGTTAATATAGCTTCCAAATGACTGTTAGCTAAAGTTCTGATTTTTTCTAATTTATTAATGTTTATTATGCAATATTTACTAATTTGAATAAAACCTTTATTTGAAAGTTTCTCATAAATTTGATATAAACGATTTTTATTATAATAGCTGTATTTTTCGTCAAAAACAACTGTTTTTTATCAACGCTTTCTACATAATATATTTCTGATGCATTTATTAATTTTATACTTTCATTCAGAAAACATTCTATTTGAGTATCAGCAGATTTTACCAAAGAAAAAATACGATCGACTGTTTTATTCATCACCGGATATTTAATAGTTACCTCAATATCCTTTTTTGTCATATCTTGTTCTAGTTTAATAACCATGCTTTTTTATATATTTAATTCTATTCTTTGTCAATATTTCCTAGATCATCTTCGGTACAATTTATAATAACGAGGTAAATGAGGCAATAAAAAGCGTAGTAAAAGACATAAATGTTACTTTCGAGCAATCTTTGAAGCAAATTTCTAAAAAATATCTTATCTAACTGTATTTTTCTTTTTACCTGCTAATCCGCTTAAACCCGTTTAAACCCGTTTAAACTGTTATATTTGCGGAAAAAATTAATACCGAGGGAACTAAGGCTCTTTCGGACAATGTCAATAGGAATAACTAAACAGCAACTTGTTGATACTTATAGAAACGCCATAAAACAAGAAATTATGTGAATGGCATTCAATAGACCAAGGGTTCAATTCCCTTTAGCTCCAATCCTTAATTCCTTACTAGATAAGGAGTTATGAAATTGGTAATTCTTGCAATCCTCGAGATTGGTAGCACTGTGCAGTTATTCTTCCGTCAAGGAGAAATGCTGTGTCAAGAATTCCAGAACCTTTTGTCATTCGCCAAAGAAAAGATTGTAAAACATACTTGTTTTCCCTAAACCCAACCTGCGGTCTTCCCGAACGTATCTGTAGGGAATGGCAACGTAAGAGCTTCCAGACTCTGCCCGATGAGTTGGCTCACCACAGAAAGCCAAAAAATAAACCCCACGCAAGGATTGCGGTACAGGCTCTTATAGGATATCTAAATAAAAAGCAGGAAGAAGGAAGTAGCCGGAGAGTTATCGCTGAAGATATCACAGTTGGTAAGTGGATTAAAAAATTTACAGAAATGGAAACCGGTCCGAGAACAGGCATTAATACTTCAAAAAATAGACCCTCTTCTTATGATACTTTGGATGGTTATAAGGGTTCATACGAACGTTATATAAAAGATGATCCAATTTGCGATTTGAAAATGGCGGAAGTGGAAGAAGAAGATATCCTTGAATATACTACCCGTCTGTCGCTTAAAAAAACGAAAGACGGCAGACAAATAGGCGGTACGCGGACTTTTGTGTTGGTTATCGTTTTTATGCGGATGACATTCAATGAATACCAAAGAATCAACAGGAGACCGAGTAATCCGTTTCAATATATACCTGTTCCGAAGTCCAACCAAAGACCGTGGGATGCGCTGACAGAGGAAGAAGTGTTAAAGCTCTTTATGCCCGGGGTACTCCAGGACGTATTGGAATTGGTAGTGTGCGCGGTTTTATTCCTTTCCGGTTTACGCCGAGCAGAGGTTCCGGCTTTAATGCCTGAAGATTTGGACTGGAAAACTCCGAAAATCTTAGTTTGCCGGGTTGGTAAAGATTCAACTCTAAAGATAAAAAGATGGGACCAGGCAAAGGAAAAAGGTTAAGAGAAGCTCCTTTTGATCCTATCTTGCAAGAAGGAATAAAAAAACTTTGGAAAGAAAATGGACAACATGAATTTGTGGTATCGCTTAAGAACGGAAAAACTCCGGGTCCATCATGGATAAGAAAAAGGTTTAAGAAATGGATTGAGCGCGCCGGCATAGAGTTGGGAGGCAGAAAAATAGTACCCCACAGCTTCCGGTACTCTCTGGCTACCATGCTGGAAGAAAGAGGTGTTTCTCTGCGGCATATTCAGGACTTATTGGGACATTCGGACATGAAAACAACAAAGGGATATTTGCACAGCACCGAGAAGACAATCCGTGTTATAGGTCAGAAGATTACAGAAGCAAGGGAAGGGTTAGTTTTGGGTATATAAAAGAGACTGCTAGCGGGGTGTTTTTACTATACCTTTTTCTAATAATTCTTTCATGTAATTCAGGATAATCTTTTCACTATGAACTGTATTGCTATTAGTACAACACGCCGTTAAAAAGGCTCTGGCTCTTTTTTCACTACTAAAATCTGTATTATTAGAGTCAATTTCAACATTCCATCGATTGTTTTCACATACTTTACATTTTTCTCCTTCTAAATTATTCCAATGATTTTTTATTTTTTTATGATAAATAAAGAAATCTTCGAAGGCTTCATTTTTTGAATAATATTTTAATATATGCAGAAGTAAGGGATTGCATGACTTGTTTTTTTCCATTTCATAAATAAAATGGATGCTATATACTTCACTATTAGATATTTTATAAAAATCACCATGTACATAGAAACCCGGATAGTCGCTGGATGGAATTAAATTATATGTAATTTCACCTTTTTGCAAACCATAATATGTACGATTTAATAGGGTTTTTATTTTATTAATATTTTCTTTTGTTTCTTCTGCAAAGATAGTTCCTCGGAAGTCTATAAACGCTTTTTTCCATTTTTCCTCAACTGTTCCATTAGACATAGGTCATCTCCTTATGTATTACAAAATCAAACTCACCTCCTAATAACTAATAAAACATTAAATTTTTGGAGATAAGAAAATATTTATACCCCCTTAATGGCAGATACAAATATAAAGGCACAGATGCCTTCTTAAAGCACTATTTATAGCATAATGCGTATATCTCGTTATCCAGTTCTGTTTTTCGTTTTTCTACCGCCTTTACAGGTACATGAAGCCGTCTAGCAATCCTCTTATTATCTTTCTTCATATTTTTCTTCATGTATCTATGTGGCATTAATGAAAAGGCCGCCAATTTGTCTGCTTCCTCATGGTATTTGCTTGTTTCTAAGGGGTTTTTGTCATTGGAAATTTTACAAAAAGCAACCCTATTGTGTCCAAGTAAAAGATGAGAGAGTTCATGAGCAATTGTAAACCTTTGTCGGCTCTTGTCGATTTTATTGCTATAAAAAATTCTTTTCTCGTTATCGTCAAAAAATGAAAACCCATCTATTTCATTCCCTTCCTTGTCGGCTTTTTCGGCAGCTTCTTTTATGAATTTTTTTTGCTCCGGATTAAGATTCAAGTTTTCTGCAAATGGGTCAGAGAAAGATGTTATACTACAACCATGGTTTTTTGCCAATCTGATTATGTCTAGTTTATTGGTAAATAAATTTCTATACTGGAAAGTAAGTTTTTCTATTTCGTCTAAAAATTGAATCCAGCGTCTGCCACTTGGCCAAAGTCCACCATCCGGTCCTTTAACCGTTTCAGAATAGTCATCTTCCGGAGTATCTTTAATGCTACGCCAATACTCACCTTTTTCACTGTCGAAATCCAACTTAAACTCCGGTAAACCCCTTTCTTTCTTTAAATTCTGCTTTTCCACAAATACCCCCAATCAAACAAGTAATTATAATTTAATGTGTAAATATAGTATAGAAATTCTTTCTTATTCACATTAGGTAAATGAGAGCATCTTGACGGATGAAAATAAAAAACCCTCATGTCTGAGGGCGTGGTTGGGTGGGGAGAAAAAGTTGTGTTTTTCATAGCTAACAAAGCTATGGATTTAATTAAATTGTTTTTTTTTAACAAAATATGGCAACTGCTTATATTTAAGTAGTTACCCCTCCTTTAATTTGAAGATTTACCATCCTTGGAATTATCTTCTTTAGTAGTCTCAATCTCCATATGACTACTTCTTAAGTGTATCGCAAGTAGTATAATATGTCAACAAGTAGCTCGCTTTTTTTGTAACATTTTTCTATATTTTGTCGTAATCGATGCTATTTGAATAACTAAGGAAAAACGGCTAAAAACTCCTAAAATAGCTCATTTTCCCAAGTTTCTGTAGAATTCACCCTGAATTTCATACTCAGAGGAATCAACCTGCTTAAAATCTCCGCTGCCATCTTCCCAATACAGAAAAACACGGCGACCATCTTTTTTGCTTTCTTTAATCTTAATCCTTTTTAAGGTGGACGAGTTTTCATATCGTACCAGCATAATTTCTTCCCTATCCTGAATGGGCATAGCGGCTATTTTTCGGGCTGTTTCAAGTATTTCCGGTGGGATCCCCTCTGGGGATTTACCTGTGAGTAAATACTCAACTGTGGTTTTGAGGGCTTGGGCAATTTGCGAGCCTGAATAAACATCTGGCAGGCGTTTGTAAGCATTCCACCCTCGGTAAGTGCCAAAAGGAATGTTTAGGCTTTTAGCCAAGTCTTTCTGGGTAGTTTTTTGAGTTTTTATAAGCTGATTTACCTGTTCCCAAAATGAAATAGCAAGCTCATTCATAAGTATATTATCGGATAAAATTCGTCTTATTTGTGATAAAAAACACTTGGCAATATCCCTGTATAGGATTATAATGATAGATATATAATCTTGAATGAGATTATAAATGGAGAAGAGATTGAGACCAATCAAAGCAGTAGTGCAAAACGATAAACCTTTCTGAACGCGCCAACGATTAAAACTAAAAAAACAAGAGAATACAGACATTATAATTATTACTTATAGAGTGATTGCCTTACAAATTTCAGTGTAAAATATGCTTTTTTGTGTTGTCATACT
>JAITUN010000241.1 GCA_031286285.1 Bacteroidales bacterium
GAAGGCTGTAAGCCAAAAGCAAAACAAACAACCGATGAAGCAAAGAGTGAAGGCATTGAACAGGAAAATCCATACAAAGATGCCGATATCAGAGCTGTTATCATTCCATCGGAAGATAATACATTCGGTTATGACATCTATCTGTACGACGACATTTTAATACACCAGCCGTCGCGTCCCGGATTTTCGGGTAATGCAGGTTTTGCTACGGAAGAAGACGCCATGAAGGTTGCCGAACTTGTTATAAAGAAAATCCGCAATAATGAAATGCCGCCCACAGTAACAATAGAAGAATTACAGGAATTAAAGATAATGAAGTCTGAACTATGATTATAATATGATTAATAAGATGAACATGATTAAAAAAAAATAGTCCGTAGGGCTTCAATAAATTAAAAATTAAAAACCCTTAAAAAAATTTTTTAAAATGAAAAAAGTAATAGTAAAAACACGATTTACAAAACTCCGTTCGCGCCTCCTGAATCAAGTTCGGGATCTAATCGGTGCGAGCATGGCACGCCGATTGCAAATCGGAGCGAGCATAGGTCTAATGCTCGCCATTTTCATCCTGAGCCTCAGTAGCGCCACCGCCCAAAACGCTTTTTTCCCCACGAAGGCTGGAACGACTATGCTATATGTGCATCAGGATTCCAAAGGGAAAGTGGAAAGCTACACCCGACATACCATCAAAGATGTGGAAGGTTCGGGACGTAATCTGACTATTTCGTATGTGATAGAGTCTTTCGACAAGAATATGAAGTCGCAGTCGGAGGCGCCTTGCACGGTGATCATTAAAGATGATGTGGTAATTTTTGATATGAACCAAATGTTCGTTGACCAAATGAAAGTTTCTGACGTAAAGGTAGAGGTTACCGGTGTCCCGATGGAGTTGCCGAGCGACCTGCAACCCGGAAAGTCGCTCAAGGACGCCAACATGACGCTGACGATGGATATGGAAATCATGAAAATGCGAACGGACATAAAAATTACTGACGGCAAATGTGAGGCTATTGAAAAAGTAACTGTTCAGGCAGGAACGTTCACCTGCCACAAAATTAAGCAAACCGTTACCACCACCATCATGCGAAAGGATGTGGTTGCATCGTCCATTTCGTGGTATGCGCCCGGCATAGGAACCGTCAAAACCGAAAACTACAACGACAAAAACAAGTTGACGGGCAGTACCGAATTAATATCCATAGATTGAAATTAGGGCTGTCTTAAAAGTCTTTTTAACCGCAAAGAACGCAAAGAAAACACAAAGGACGCAAAGAATAAATGTTTCAATTTCAGCCTTTTGCGTCCTTTGCGTTTTTCCCCCTTCGGGGAAACCAAAGAGGGCTTGCGCCTTTGCGGTTAATGTTTTTTTTGACTTTTGAGACAACTCCTCCTGCATTTTGCGAACACCAACTTTGGTCGAATTAATCAAAACCGACCAAACATCACGGCTCAAATCAGCCTTTGTGTTTGGTAATGCTGTAGTTTTGCACCGATTTTTTTCACTTAAAATTTTTATTTATGACTAAGTATTTTTTTAATTTCGGATTAAAGTATCGGATGACAATGGCGATATTTCTTGGAATCATTTTATTTTTTGTTCCGTTTAGCTCTTCGGCACAATTTTCCGGCGGAGACGGATCGGAAAACGACCCCTACATTATTACTACGTCCGGGCAGCTTGCGCAGTTGGCAACGTATGTAAATGAAAGCAATGCGGCTTACAAGGATAAGCACTACAAACTTGACGCCGATATTGATTTATCTGACTATGGCGAAAACTTTAACGATGGAAAAGGCTGGATTCCTGTCGGACATAGCTTCGTTTGTGCATTTAGAGGACATTTCAACGGAAACAACAAAACCATTTCAAACCTCTACATTGACAATTCGGGAAGCGACGCATACAGTTATACGGGACTTTTCGGCATGATTATTCAAGGTTCGGTAGCAAATTTGGAGATGGAAAATGTAAATGTCAGAGGCAAAAATCATGTCGGAAGCGTTGCGGGCTATCTCTATTCCGGTAGCATAGCCTTTAGCCATTCATCAGGCACAGTTGATGCAAACAGTTTTGCGGGAGGTGTAGCAGGTTATGTTGATGATTGCAATATAACAGATTGCTATTCTTCATGTTCCGTCAGCAGCGGTCAATATGCCGGCGGTGTAACGAGTTATGTCATCGGAGATATAACCAACTGTTATTCCACAGGTCCCGTCAGCGGCGCCTCTAATGTTGGCGGTGTGGCAGGGAATTTCTTCGGCAATATGACGGATTGCTATTCATCAGCTACGGTATTTGGTTCCGATAATTATGTCGGTGGCGTGGTTGGTAGTTTTCTTGAAGAAAGCTACATGACAAAATGCTATTTCACAGGAACGGTTAGTGGTTCAAATCATTTTGTAGGCGGCGTAGCGGGCTATATTGCCGAAGAAAGCAGTATGACAAAGTGCTATTCAACAGGCGATGTCAGCAGTTTGGGTAATTATGTAGGCGGCGTGGTAGGCAGCGGAATAGACTGCAATGTAACAAATTGTTATTCTACAGGCGCTGTCAGTGGAGCGGGTACTTATGTAGGCGGCGTAATGGGCGATTCGTTCAACAGTACTTTAACAAACAGCGTTGCGCTCAATCCAAGCGTGAAAAGTGCAAACATCAATGTCGGGCGTGTAACGGGGTTTAAATCTATTTATACCATATTATCAAACAATGCGGCATGGGAAGGCATATTAAACAACGATAATAACACAACATGGAACAACATCGGTGCAGGAAGCATTGATGGAGCAGATATTAGCAAGATATTTATCAATACGGACGGCACAATCGGAGGACGTTTTACAAATGCAGACGGTTGGACAATCGAAAACGGAAAATTGCCGGGCTTCGGCGCTCCGGTGGAGATGCCGGAACATTTGCGCTTGCCGTTGGGATTTCCGATTATTACCACCACTACCCTTCCAAACGGCGAAATGGGAATCCCGTACCATCAATCTCTTACTGCCGAAGGCGATACCCCCTTAACATGGTCATTGGGAGGCGGCAATTTGCCAAACGGCTTAAACCTCTCGCCGAACGGCGTAATTTCGGGAACGCCGACAACAGCAGGAACGTTCGACTTTACGGTAAAAGTCGTCAACAACGTAGGAAGCGATACCAAAACGCTGGCGATAACAATAGAAAATACGGAATTGCCGCCGACAATTACCACCACCAATCTTCCAAACGGCGAAACGGAAATCCCGTACCATCAAACCCTCACTGCAAAAGGTGATACTCCTTTAACATGGTCATTGGAAGGCGGCAATTTACCGAACGGCTTAAACCTCTCGTCGAACGGCGTAATTTCGGGAACGCCGACAACAACAGGAACGTTCGATTTTACGGTAAAAGTCGTCAATAACGTAGGAAGCGATACCAAAACGCTGGAAATAACCATTGACAATACAATGGGCATTTTCGATAACTCACAATCACAATTTAAAGTCTATCCGAATCCTGTTGCGGATATGCTGAAAATTATTCGCCCAACAACCGAAAAAGCGCAAATAGAGATATATAACTGTCAAGGCTCAATGATTTGGTCATTTGAAACGAATCATGCAGAAACAGAAATCAATGTATCTTCATTACCATCAGGAGTTTATCTGATTCGGTTAATTGACGGTGGCAGTCAAAACCCCTTGACTTCCATACTGCGTTTTGTGAAAAAATAAGAATTTTTGTAAAAATCATTGTTTATAATTTTTAGGAAGGCTGCCCGAAAACGGGTGGCCTTTTTTTT
>JAITUN010000243.1 GCA_031286285.1 Bacteroidales bacterium
TCGCGCCGAAATAATCGAAACATTATTACGGCGGGAGTATGTAATCCGTAAAGATAAACAGATACTCCCCACCGAAAAAGGCATCGGCGTGATTAAGATTCTGCCCGATACGGATTCGATAAAGTCACCAATCCTCACGGCTCAATGGGAAAGCGAATTAAAACGCGTAGAAAACGGGAAAATATCGGCTGATGATTTTATGACGGCTATCAGCGGTTATGTGAAAAAGGCCGTTGCCGAAAACAAGACTGTGCCGGAGGATAAGATGTCACTGTTTGCTTCTTCTGCTCCAAAAGGCGAAGTTTTGGGGAAATGCCCCCGTTGTGGTAACGATGTTGCCGAAACGCCAAAAGCCTTTTCCTGTATCAACCGGGCTTGTAAGTTTGCGCTTTGGAAAGATTCTAAGTTTTTCACCGCCAAGAAGAAAAAACTGACAAAGGAAATCGTCATAATTCTTCTTAACGAGGGGCGAATCTCTATGCAGGGACTTCATTCAGAGAAAACGAGCAAGCCATATAACGCCACAATTATCTTGGTGGACGATAAACCGGAATCATACCCAAGTTACCGGATGGAGTTTGAAACGAAGAAAGAGGCAAGTAAATGACAACAGAACGAAATAACGGCTATACAATCATTCAATCGGCTTGTTTCGATGATGGTTGTGGCTTTGCGATTGGTTCAAACCCAAAAGCGGAAATGCCATTTGTTACATGGCAGTTTACCGTGCAAGAAAATGATAAAAAAATGTATTTTTGCGGCTATTACTATAATGCCCAAGACTATAACTACGCAAGGCTTGATTACGATAAACGGATGGCGAAATATAAGAATGAAAACCCGGGAATTGCTTTGATAAGCAGTTATAGTCATGTTAATGCGGAAGTGTAGGTTGCTTATGTCGTTAAATTTAGCCAAGGAGAGCCGTCTGCTTCATAAACAGGCGGCTCTATTATTAACATGAATAAATCTGATTTTAAAAATAAAAGGAAATTATGAAAAAGCGTAGTAATAGGAATAAAGGCTTCATAAATATAAAAAAAGCATAGTAAAAGGAAAGGAAAGACAGTGTACTTACAAAATGCAATTGAGAACAATAGGCGCTATGAGGTAATCTTTTAAGTCGGGGTTATAAACATAGAATCAATAAAATAAGGACATCTCAAAAAACACAAAAAATGATGGAGTGTCCATTTTCTAATTTTTTGATGCAGATTGTATATAATTATTCCTCATATTCTGCCTTCAAACGTAAGGCGAGAATGTGTTGCGGCTTCATATGCTTCACGGGCGGCATTTTTAGCAGCAATGTTGTCGGGAGTTTTATTCAATTTTACCTCGGCAGCTAATTTTCTATACTCAGCGCCAGCATTTATCTCAGCCATAGTGAGTTCATTATGCTTCATGATTTGGGGTTCAGCTCTCGCTCTATCAAAAGCGTCATTATATATACGTCTAAACTCTACCATTCTTGCGGTTTCTGCATCCGTTGGAACAAAATCCCATCCCATGCTGCCATTTGGCTGTTGGCTAAACATTGCAATAATGTTTCCACTTGAATCATTAAAATGAATAAAATTGTTGCCAATGCTTCTTGTGTTGAATATATTACTATTTCCCATCAATGTTTGTAAGAGGCAAAACCGATTCATGTTAAGCATTGGCATCATTCGTTGTAATTTTCCTGCCAAGCCAGATAATGTGTTGTTAATAATGCCCGCTCTATCAGGAGAAACAGTGGATGTAGCTTTTGTCATTAGGTTTTGAAGCTCAGAAGAGTGATAGGCTTGAGAGAGGTTTTTACCCGCAGCTACGTGTTTTTTTGCTAATTCTTCAAAAGCCGATTTTAACTCATTGTCATTTAAATTAGAAGCACCTTTTGTGGGCATCCCTCCAATTCCAAAAACTGGTTTGCTGTTCATATGAAACGATTGATTTGTCCGTTGCTGGTTAAAACCGACAGGCGGCAAATTTCCTTTAATAATCATATGTTTCGTTCACTCCTTTGATTATTCATGTAAATATAATAACATAAATTTTATTTGCTTGAAAGTAAGTAAAAACAATTTGCTTTGGAAAACGGCGAGGGGGACGCAGTGGAAGAATCAATATTTACTGTGTTTTGTTGTCTTTATTTTGATTCTTACATTTCCAAAGCGGTTTTGGATTTATCATTAGGGTATAACTACGAAATGTACTGTAAGTCTTACATTACTATATCCTCTTATTGCTGGAGTTGGTCTTGGGTCAAATAAATTACCCGGTGTTCCACTAATGACAGTTCCGTTCCATCTTATGGAATATGTTCCACGAGCAGGCAAATCAGTGAAGTGCTGATTGTTATTTAAAACGCTGTTATTAGCACCGTTCCACGGCATTGTCAACGTACCGCCACCTGCTGTGCTATTTACTTGTAAATTGTTGCCAACAATAGCGCCTGACATTGTTGAAGAGCCTGTATTTACTGAAATACTTAATACTCTTGCATTTGCAGGAATTGTATTGCCATTAAATGTTATCCAGTTAGAATCTGTAGTTAGAGGGGGCATTCCTGTAATCATCATCGACCCCGTATGTGTTAATGTTGTTGACTGGTGTTGCGCCCATCGCGCCCAATAAGTCGTATTTCCATTTGGAACTAATGTGTTAGGATGAATTTGTTGTCCACCGGAAGAAGCCGATGTGGTAAACCATCCGATGAAAGTATGGTTACTTCTACTTGGCATTGGCAATGTACCAAACGGCTCTCCCGGGGTTAACCATCGTGTAGTTGTTCCGGAACCTCCGTTGGCGTTGAAAGTAATCATCACTGTATTTGCGGATTGAGATTCTTCCGCTATTGCCATTGTAGGTGCAAACATCGCTAAGGTAATTACTAAGGCAAGAAGTAGAAAAGTTGTTTTTTTGAAAGTGTTTCTCATTAAATATTTCTCCTGTTAATTAGTTTGATTTTAGTTTGACCTGAATCAGCAATGCTAATAGAGTCTGCGCATGTCTGAATATACAGGTACTCTGTTCATTCGCCCTCGCCGTGTTGCTACTGACAAAAACCAGCATCCTTAACGCTTGGTCTAAGCTACAGCAACTTATTTATATATATCGGTAACAATTGGATTTTCTTTATTAATACAGATGTATATTTACAATTTATGTTGATTAATACAATAGAAAGCTAATATTTACAAAATCCCTTATTACAAATACCACTGCATTAGATAGCCGATTAATTTATCTTAATTGATAAACATCGGCTTTTTCAATTGAAAGGAGTGATTTTCTGAAGATAGCAAGAGTTTTTCCACGCAAAACACGGGCAACGCCCGATGATGAACTGGTATTTACGACCCTACCGCCAAATGATTTACCCGACATTGATGAAGCCCACGTTTCGGTCACGTTCTCTTACGACATTCAACAAGCCGAACAGCTTGCGGAAGCATGGCATAAAACAGGCTTACCAGTTCGCATGGGCGGCGCGGCGATGGGCGATTCCGGCGGCGACTTTGTGCCGGGTATGTACTTGAAACACGGTCATGTCATAACCTCACGGGGTTGTATTAAAGAACGTAACTGTTGGTTTTGTTCCGTATGGTCAAGGGAAGGCGAAATAAGGGAACTTCCTATTACGAATGGATGGATAATCAACGACAGCAATATCCTTGCCTGCTCCGAAAAACACATCAGAGCCGTTTTTGAAATGCTATCCCGTCAGCCTAAAAGACCCGTCTTTTCGGGCGGCTTGGATAGCCGTCTTTTGAAAGAATGGCACGT
>JAITUN010000244.1 GCA_031286285.1 Bacteroidales bacterium
TCCCGTACATTTTTATAATCATCACCATAAAGAGTGATGTTTTTATATTGTCTAAATTTAACAGACATAAATACTCCTTAAAAAGTAAAATTAACGAATAGATCGTACTCCATTTATTCAATAAAGAATAATCTTTTGAGTTGTTCATTTTTCACCGCATTATTTTGGAGAAAAACAAACTATAAATCAATATATTTTACCTTAGCATTTTGTCTGTTCTAAACCTCTCAAAATATAATTATACATTTTAAAATAAACATTGTCAATACTTATTTTAAACTATTTGCAAAACTTGCACATAACATTTATTATGTGAAGTACTGACCGCATTACATTATTTCTTCTATTTTCTTTTTCATTTCCCAAATATTATTTCCAATATTACTTATAATCGTAATATTGATATTTTTACTTCTGTTATATTTCTTTTTTAAACTATTTTCGTTTAAAATCCCAAAGCACATTTATGATTAACCATTTATCATCAAATTTTCCTAAATGTAAATAATCATAATATTCTCTAGATTCAACCTTTACACTGGCAATACTGTTGTTGACATCTAGTATAGTGACTTTGATTTGACGATCCGCTATTGGAAACATTTTACCTCCGCCACGCTGAGTAGAATTTACCATATCCTGCCAACTTGATTGATGAAAAAAACTTCCATCGCTTCGTTCTTCGCTCCTTCTTTTAACCAAATTTGGGTGAAGTGCTCTTCCCATTCTTTCGGCATTTCCTTCATACCAACCTTCCATATAATCAAGTGATGTTTGCCGAATTGCAACGGTATTTTGATCATTCAAATTTCTCCCAGTGCAGCCTACCAAAAAATATGTTATCATCAGTAATAATAAAAAAATCTTTCTATGTTTTTTACTATTCATTTTCCTCTCCTTTTCCTATAAAATTACTTTACTTAAATATTATTATAAAATTAATTTAAATATTGCAATGAACATTCTCGGACATTTTCAAGATTTCAGAGATTTTTCCACAATCGGACAAAACCACTCCATTTGGCAATATGTCCCATCATAAAGTCCGGTGTCTACCTTTTCAAAAAACACCGTTTTATTTAACAAGGTATATTTTGACTGTTCATCATCGGCAAATTTACATATCGCTTTATACATAGCCTCCGCAGTACATCCACTGAGTTCAGAATAATGGTGCTGCCCAATATAACGAAATCTTGCACATAAAGAAGCCTCGAAAGTATTACCGCACAAACCATTTGGAATTTCCTCTACATCATCAACCATCACAGACGGCATATAATCCGAATATCCGGCTTCCCTGTTGATATTATCCGTAAAACCAATATACACATCGGGGTTAATAATCGACTTTACAAGAGAGTGTTCATTAGACCAGAATAAATTAGCCAATTCAGGAGCTAAAGAAGCAGACACATCAAAAGGAACCCTGCTCCGTTTACCGATAATACGAAACTGCGGAACCATAACAATATCCGGTCCGAATAAAACGCCATCGGATAATCTGCTTTCGTCAAACATATGGAGAGGCGGTTTTACCTTAATAACCTGCCCCTTCTCATTCTTCCGCAATTCGCCTGGTGTAATCCCAAATTCTCGCTTAAAAGCCCTGATATACGACTGCTCATAATCAAACCCGTAATCCATCGCAACATTCAAAACATTCGTATCTGTTTTTAGTAAATCTTCAAGACTTGCCGCCAGTTTACGAGACCTGATATACGAACAGAGAGACTGATTGAAAGCAAACTGGAACAATCTACGTAAATGCCGTTCCGAAAGTTCATATTTTTTAACAAGATCACTCGCATTGATACAATTCCTGATGTCATTTTCAATATCGAGCAGTACATTTTCGAGTAAATTATACGGTCTAAGCACGATGTACCCCTAAAACACCTCATTTGTTAATCAAAGTATATAGAAAACAAAGAAAATAATGAACATTTTCGGACATTCTTTATAACCCATAAAAAAACATTCTTTACTAACCCAACAAAGACTATTGGAAGCAAAATATTAACCTTAACCGTCTATTGACAACCCCTATTAAATAGGGTATATTAAATAAGTAAAGATATGACCCGTGAATTTGTTATGATGCCTGAATTTGACCGTCAATGGGAAAAACTAGGACTTGGCGATGACGAACTTCGTCAGCTGCAAGAAGCTCTTTTACAAAACCCCAAAGCAGGGAAAGTTATCAGGGGTACAAAAGGACTTCGCAAAATTCGCATAGCTTTTGAAGGGCAAGGAAAAAGCGGAAGCGGCAGAGTTGCTTATGTAGACTTTACCGTCCATGAGACAATTTATCTCATAACCGCATACCCAAAAAGCGTGAAGGACGATTTATCAAAAGCCGAGCGGAACGCAATCGCCAAAGTAATTATCCAGTTGGAACAAAACTTGAAAAAACAGGAGACAAAAAAATGAATGTTTACGAAAGTATAATGCAAGGCTTAACCGAAGCCGTAGACTATCAGCAAGGAAAAATCACCGCCCGAAAAACAAAACTAACCGTAAAACCAGTAACAACTTTCAACAACAACGACATAAAACGCATACGCCAAAAAACCGGATTAAGCCAAGTAATGTTTGCCGGCTCTCTCGGAGTTTCCCACAAAACAGTAGAAGCCTGGGAAAACGGCAGAAACAAACCCGTAGGCACCGCCCGCCGCCTCCTCGAAGTAGTCCGCGACGACCCTGGGTTTTTAATTAGATTTCAGGTTGAGTAACTACTGGTAACCTATGATAATATAAAAGTCCCAAGTTGTTCAAGATGACCCTGGATTTTTGAGTAGGTTTCAAGCAGAGGCAAATTGAGATGGAAAGAAAAACAAGACTAATATTTTTAGGGCTTTCTCTAATAATTTTAATCGTTATAGGCAATTTTGT
>JAITUN010000253.1 GCA_031286285.1 Bacteroidales bacterium
GACCCGACTGTTTCCATTTGGAATGACGGCGAATTAGAAAAGTTGAGTATCGAAGATTTAAGCAAAGAACACGATTCGTATCAACGAAATCCTTTAATTGCAGATATATTTTATCGTGCAGGCTACATAGAAGCGTGGGGTCGAGGGACTTTGACTATTATTGAAGAAACCGTAAAAAGCGGTTTGCCTAAGCCTACATTTCAAAGCAGGCAAGGTGGATTGGAGGTCATTTTTCAGCGTAATCCTATGCGACTTTCCGACAATACCGCGAAGAAACAAAACCTTCAAATTTCAGAACTGCAGCAAAAAGCGATTGAATATATCCGACAACACGGCACAATCAGCAATAAGATACATCAGGAAATCAACAATGTTTCAAAGCCAACTGCAACCAGAGATTTGCAAAATCTTGTTTCATTAAAAATTATAAAAATGACAGGAACGGCAGGAGAGAATATTAAGTATATTTTAGTTGGCTCATAGTTGGCTCACAAGTTGGCTCACAAGTTGGCTCATAGTGGAAAAGAAAAATAAAAAACATTGATAATTAATGAGATGCACTGCCTCTAACGAGCGCTTTTATGAAAACGGGGGTGTATGCCCGCTGAAACATTTGTGCGAATTTTCAAGTGCATCGCCCGCCCGAACTTTTGTGAGCCCCCGCCTTCATAAAGCCGCCACCACGTTGTACGCAATAGCGGGACATGTGCCGTCCTGAAATAGGTTGACTCTAATTTCAACAAATTATTAAACATCCTTAAATCCGCAAACATTTTTTTATAAATAAAATAAAGCGTTACAAATAAAATACTTGCAACGCTTTTTTGTTTGAAAATTTTCACTATTTTTGGTGATGAAAAACTACAAAATAATGAAATCCAAACAGATATGGCAAAAATAGAAAAAATATCCAAAAACATAACATCCTTTGCAGGAGTTTTTTTCGTAAACGATGAATTTTCTCGTTCAGGTTTAGGGAAACTAATTGATAATCAACTCGGTATTCGTTCTTCTAGTTGTGGTTACACTTACAGCAATCTTTTCCGTAATTTTTTCAATCTTTTTCTTAGCGGCGGCGAATGTGCGGAAGATATTCAGCAATACTTCCGTTCGACGTTGGAACAAATTCCTAATAATAAAGTAGCCAGCGCCGATACGCTGCTGCGCTGTTTCAATGAATTGGCAACTGAAAACACAACTATAGTTTCAACAAGTAAAAAAGAGTACCAATTTAACATCAATGAAACACTTAACGATTTGAATATAAAATCACTACTACTCACTAAACAACTTCAAAAGGGCAAATATTACGATTTTGATTACGACAATCAAATTATAGAGCATGAAAAATATGATGCCAAAAAGACTTACAAAAAGAATACAGGTTATTTTCCGGGTGTGGGCACTATTGCCGACAAAATTGTCTATATCGAAAATCGCGACGGCAATGCCAATGTAAAAACGGCACAAGCAGAAACTTTGGAACGGTCTTATAAACTATTAAACGACAATGAAATATATGTAAATTGTTCTCGCATGGATGCAGGCTCTTATTCCAAAGAAATTGTGGAAGTGGTAGATAAATACAGCAATTTTTTTTACATTCGCGCCAACAAATGCGAAACACTGACCGAAGAAATACGGCAAATTACTGATTGGAAAATCGTTGAAATCAATTACACGGAATATCAAGTTGCTTCCATTCCATTTACAAGATTTTTGACAGATAGAAATTATCGTTTGGTAATCATGGGAGAGAAAACCAATGATTCGCAGTTAGAAATTTTTGAAGGCGAAAAATTTAATTATCGCTGTATTCTCACCAATGACCATCAAGCAACTGAAAAAGAAATCATCGAATATTACAATCAACGCGGAAGCAGTGAAAAAATATTTGATATTCAGAATAATGACTTCGGATGGAAGCATCTTCCATCTTCCAATATGAATGCTAATACTGTCTATCTGATTATCACGGCTATGCTCAAAAATTTTTATAACTACCTCGTCCGAAAAGTATCCAAAGTTTTTACGGATATTTTACCTACAAGTCGTTTGAAACGATTTATTTTCAGATTTATAGAAGTATCAGGACGCTATGTGTATCGTGGCAGGCAATGGATTTTGCAACTTTACACAAACCGACCTTATGAAATGGTTTTTCGATAACTCTATGATAAAATAGTCTGAAAAACAATTATTTACAATATAAGTAAGGGTGAACTATGTCCGCTTGACAAAAAAACGGTTTTTGCTCCTATTTTTCTTCAGCCAAATTCTTGAAAAAAATAAAAATCAGAGATTTTTATGCCGATTTATCCAAAAAAATATCCTTTGGAGAGCGGATATAAAGATCTTGCCGATCTTTTAACCGCAATTTTTTTTGCTTGCGGATTTAAGGTTATACAAAAATACACGATTTTTAAGACAATATCGTGTATTTTATGGGCTGTCTGTCTAAATTAAAAAAAAACTAATTTTGCATTCTTAATTAGTACACACAAATTCTCATAATTTGCATAGATGACGAAATATAAAAATATACAA
>JAITUN010000065.1 GCA_031286285.1 Bacteroidales bacterium
AATGTACCTGATTCGATAGAGCATACTGGCAAGAACTGGATTGCGGGTGATGCTAACCTTGCCAAAATTCTCTGCGGTAATACCCTTACAAACCCCACCCGGGCTGACAATTGCCACACAGTCATCGTATATTTCCACCATGACACGCGCGCCCTTTTCAAAATAGTCCCTGTGGCATACGGCATTAATAACGGCCTCACGGAGTGCGTCCTCCGGCAGTTCAAGAATGTTCTCGCGTTGCAAGCCTTCAATCTTATAGCTCATTTTAAGATGTTTTTTCAAAAACACCATAGCATCGTCCACATTGCTGACAATGTCGCCGTTGAGTTCTTTGGCATCCAAAATATTCACCTTGTCCACACCCTTGTAAAGCGCACAGACAACCCCCGTATGGCGAAATATCACATCCTCATCGTTCACCCTAAAAAATAACGCGCCAACATTGGTAAAGCACAGTTTATCACCAACCCGCTTGGCGCAGTTAATATTTTGCAAAATAGCTTCCTTGTCAAGCACATCACTTATTTTGGCAAGTCTGATATACCGCCTGTATGCCACCTCGTTAAACCGCTCCGTAATAGGCAAATCTTCGCGAACAATTTCATCGTACCGCACCCTGCCCTCATTCTGCAAAAACTCAATTATTGGTAAAAATGTAATCAAAGCCATGTATAACCTGCTACTTCAATATTACAAAGTCTTCCACGTCAAACACAACGCGAAATAATTCTTTACTGCATAGTAAAACAACCTTCCCATATAATAAATTTCCGCTAATCTAAGCACTATAACGAAATGCCATAACAGCTAATGAGTCGACCACCTTACTTCTATTGACATATAATTTCGGATGACAATTTTTACAATAAAAGCAGTAGTATCTACAGCATAAGAATAAGTATCTGGTTGGATATTTTCCCAACTAAAACATGTGGCGTTACTTTCAACCATTTTTATCATTGCACGACTCACAACCTCTGGGAAAATATCGACTTTCTCCAATGCAAAAAAAAACATCCTTTCCTGCGCTGTCATAAAAGACAACGGTTTATAACTCAAATATGATGGCTCATCTATTATCGGCTCACCATTTTCATATCTCATATGACCTTTTGCCAATTTAATAAATACCCTCCTCAATCGCTCAGTTTCTAAATTTAAAAACGCATCACTGTCTTTATGAACGATTGAATTTGACAGCCGCCTATGTAACGTTTTTCGCTTATTCAAAACGTTTTTAATCTTTTGTCTTGAGAGTTTTTCTATTTCTACTGTTCCACATATTAGACATTCAAGCATACAAGCAAAGTATTCTTCATCTAGCGAAATTTCATTATTGCATTTTAAACAACAAGGTACTACCGGCAAATTTTCAGGATATGGTTCATCAAGTAAAATTTTTGATGGTACATGATCTCTTGTATCAGCCACATTGCCACAGTATGAGCATATGGCATCAAGTCGGTCGTCAGAAAATGTCTTTATTTGAATCATAATTTAGTTTTCGAACATTTTTTTCGTAGTATCCCGATATTCTTTCTCAATTATATCAACACATTTGAAAACATCAGTTTTAATGTCACTTTCCCAAAAACGTAACACTTTCCAACCATCCGCTTCTAACCGTGAAGTGTTCTCTTTGTCTCGCTTGATATTGCCAAGTATTTTATCACGCCAAAATTGTGAATATCGTTTCAGTTCTTCATCAAGCGACGATAATCCACGAATTGCCCAGTTATGCCCATGCCAAAAATCACCGTCGCAAAATACCGCTATCCGCGCCTTTGTGAACACAATATCTGGTTTACCGGGCAGTGACTTAACGTTAACACGATACCGGAGCCCTCTTGACCAAAGCACGCGGCGCAACGCGATTTCAGGACGTGTGTTCTTAGATTTAACTGCTGACATTATTTTGTATGTAATTGTTGGTGTCCTTGCCACCGCAAATCTCCTCCATAATATCAACATTCACAAAGGTCATTCGCTATAAAAGAGCACCTCTATCCCAACAGCGGTAAGCGCGTCTATTATATGCTTTTTATCGCCATCCGTTAAGTCTTTATTCCCGGCCACAAGGTGAAGACATATTGACAGCGCTGTATTATTGGTCAGCAATTTTGGTTGACGCGAAATAAGTTCTAACGCTTTTCTCAGAGCGGTTTCCCACTTTAAAACAGTACCTCCACTAATTACAAATATACGACCATCATCTGAACAAGATACTGATACGCCAGTATTTTTACCTGTGCATTCTTGAATGACAGATGACTGAATTCCGTAAACAGATTGAATTATGTCTGTCGGTGAAGTATCAGCAAGAGCTTTTTTAACTAATTCTTTTTTGTACGCATTTAAAATTCCATCCTTAATATAGGTACGTATGCGTTCCTTAGGCATATATTGTTTCAGAATTCCACCAACCTCTATATCATCTACTAATTCATCCATAAACCGTCCGCTGTCATAGCGACTACTGGCGACATATCCAAAATTGTTCGCTTTCTCAAAAACAATCTTCTTTATCGCGTTTTTTTGCTCTGATGTAAGCACCTTAGCCATTTAAAACCCCTCCGGAAAAGTCAATTTTATTTCGTCATTGGAATCACCCAAGTCAGCAACATCCTCAAGCCAAACATTAACGAAGCGCTCCATCTTTGTGTCAGAAAAAGATACGAAACCTTTTTGTAGATAAACATCTTCTCTTTCCATTCCTTTGATTTTCCCTTCATTATTCATTTCTACCATATCCGCCATTCGACGTATATCGGAAACGAAATCTAAAACAATGACTTTTTCTTTGCCTTCAGACAACCGCAAACCACGTCCTAATTGTTGAACGAATATACGACGTGAGTGTGTCGCCCGCAAAAACACAAGCACGTTTACATCAGGAATGTCAATACCCTCATTCATCACATCAACGGCACTAACTGCCGTATAAGCTCCAGAAGCAAACAATAATAGACGTCGCCTACGCTCAGCCTTGTCTACCCTTGATAACGCGGCGCAAGGAATGCCCGCCGCTGATAGCATATTAGCGAAGCGATTGCTGTGTTCAATGGATGGCGAAAATATGGCAATCCGAGGATTTGAAATATCTTTGATTATCCGTTGAATTTCAGATATCACAGCCTCGTCGCGCTGGGGTAAAAATAGACGCTTGTTAAGATCGCGAATTGAAAGATTTTGCTTGCTAATATACTCCATATTATCCCAATCTACATTATCGCAAAGGATGCGATAATCAACCTTCGCGAGATACCCCATAGCCATACCATCCACAAGTGATACCTTTTCAATTGCCTCTCCAAATACAGTAGCCAAATTTTGCCCATCACCTCTCCACGGCGTAGCGGTCATACCAATTAAAAACTTTGGCTTTAAGTACTCCAAGCAAGTCCGAAAACCGTGAGCAAGGGCATGATGCGCCTCATCTACTATAACAACATCAAACTGTTCAGGTTCAATCCCCGGCAAATAACCGTATAGACTTTGGTAAAGTCCAAATGAAATTCCTTCTGTATCACGCGGTGGCAAACCATCAAAAAATACTGACGTTGGAACTTCTTTTTTTATTTGCGGCCAAAATCCTTGCTCCAGTTGCAAAGCTAAATCTGTAGCGTGACAAAGAACAAGAATGCGGCGGCATCCACGTTTCCAAAGTTCTCTCACCGCGGTCGCGGCAATTACCGTCTTACCAAGCCCTGTAGCTACAATATAAAAAGCGCGTTTATCGTTGCGATCATAAGCCGCTAACACTTTTTTTACAATTTTATCCTGATACGGACGTAGCTCTCTTAACCCTGCGTGATTATCCGGCATTTTATCCATAAACCCCTGAATAAAAGCACCATTCCATAACTTGAGAGTATATCCATTTTTTTTGAGCTGTTCTTGCCGTTGGTAAGCGTTTTTCGTAAATTCGCCATTGGTGGCTACAGCCGCGATATGGGCGTCATAAAACGACAAGGCGTCAATTGCCTCTTTCAACGCTTGGGGTCCGATATAGCGATCTCCTGATACGGCCTTCGCTTGAATTACCCAAGATTTTATCTGTGAGGCTTCTACCCTAGTCGCGAGTATATCACAACCTTTATCGCCCGCGCCACCTATAACAGTCGTGTCACTCCAACCAGAGTGGCCCATTAAACGCGCGACTGCTCGCTCAAGCCCTTTCCAGTTATAACCATTTGATATGTCGTTTGTATAAAAGCTCACCTGTCCAACTCCTTGAGCAGGAATTCCACGCTTAAGGACGCGCGAGCGAGCTCATTTTTAGGGACACGTTGACCATATCCTGACACAACTCGTAACGCATCCTTAATAAATGATAAGGCACGGTCTTTTGATTCATCGCGGGCGCGTTGTGTAGCGTTTTCATCATGTAAGTTTATGGTAATATACGGAGTCGACAACACTTTCCCGTCAAACACAAGCTCCGAAAATTTATCTACCAATCGATATAGCGTTTTAGGCGGTACAAAATCTATAGCGCCAAAACCATCAATATTCTTTGATTGGAAAGCTACAAGTAATAAATGATTCGATTGTATAAGATTTGTAATAGTTTCCTCCACCTCTCCCGCCGATTCATGAATACAATTAACTACATCCATCGCGTGTTCTTTAAGCGCGATTATTAGTTTTTCACGTAAAAGCTCAAACGCGCTACTTGCCCTATCTTGAAGTGACTGCCTGTCAATTTTCGTTTCCTGCATTGTTGTTTCAACCAACATCGCGAATACCGACACTAAATCTAGTAGGTTGTCGCGAGCTTTCAACTTTTCTGATAAGTACAACAGTAGTAGCATTTTAGGGGTTATCGGATATTGCGCTAATAGCGAATGCGTTGGGTTGTAAACGAAGTCACATTCAATGCCATCCGAGGAAAAAAAACATGGTTTCTTTTCCCCATGATAAAATATATCGCCTCGGTTCAACTCATAGGCACGAACATTCAATGACCCCGCATTGCCGAATTTATAGCTACGCCCACTCAAATGACTAACAGGAGTAGAGCGCTGAATAAGCTCATCTAGCTTAGATGTTTCCAACACGGTTGAAGTTGGTAATGGAGTAGTCGGCAACACGTTTGTTGTTGGTGTAGCATTATTTTTACCATTTAGTATACCTAAGTAATCGTCAACATCATCAGAAGGAATGTCACCAGTATTAACAACGGTAGTTGACCTAATTCCACCAGTATTTTGTCTTTGATCTTCCTCCTGTGCCGCTTTCCACCAAAGAGTGTCATCAAGATACTCACGCGCTCCTCTCTTGAATTGTGTAGCAAATTTTTTGGAAGTTTCATTAGGAGCGAATAGGCATTTGGTACCTTTGTCTATTCTGCGGTAAGCGTTTACCAGTATTCCAAGATGCGAAGTATTTTGATCTGGGAAACCAAGCGCTTTTCGAGATTTAGGCAGAAACGGCCCTATACCACAAATTGCTTCTACTGTTTGCGCCCAAGATTTATCTGACCTGTCAAAATCATTCTTTTGATAAGTGGGAAGAAGATAATTAACATGCAGTTCCCCGACAATGCGACCGCCAACAGATGTCCCCAATTCTAAAGGATATTGCAGTTCCTTCTGCCCAGTTATTGGATTTTCATACTGAAATAATGTTTTATCGGAAATAAGAATTTTTCGACCGTTCCTGATAAAGTCAATACCAAAGTCATTAGGGTCAGCATATCTTTGTATTCCAAGCCAGCCTGTCAGGCGTTTACCACGCTCAACAATATATGGTGGTAATGGCTGTCCCTCTTGTTGAGCGAAATAATGTTGTTCCGCCTCATCTTCCGTTAAATAACAATTACGACTCAAGTCAAAAAGCGCGTCACCAAGGTTACGGTCTATGTTTACGCGAGCGGCTACGTTTTGGTCAATATATCGCACATATCTTGACTCAGACCATACGCAATGGCTTCGAGAGCGTAATTGCTTGCCTTTGACATAAACGATTATTTCTTTCGCGTCCAAAAGAGGCGAGTAAACCGCTTCAAGGCGTTGACGAATTACGATCTCTTTGCTAACAAGTTCAGCAAGAATACCTTGGTGGAGGCGTGAAATTTTTATTTTCGTTCCAGATTCAGCGATATTACTCTTAGGTTCACGAATTATCGGAGTTTCAAACCGTTTTGTCTCAATAAGTTTTTGAAAATTTATCTCAACACCTACCCACTCAGCATCTCCATCACGGGTAGATAAAATTTTCGTAACTTCGCCAAGACGAGCGGTAGAAATATTAAACCCCATGCCAAAAAGACCCAAATTACCAATCGGGTCGTTGCTGGAATACCCCGCTCGAACGGCATTTTGTAATGTTTCCAGAGACATCCCACAGGCATTATCCGTGATTTCAATGGTACGTTCACTTGCCACCACAGAGTCTGAAGTCCATGAAACGACTATCTTACGTTCAAATTCATCAGAAATTATCGTCTCGTCAAAACCAAAAGCGTCTATGGAGTTATCTACCAACTCGGCAATACATTGCCAGGTATCAAACGGTATCTCTCCCAATGTTCGCAATATCCGTGGGGATGGGGTAATATCAAGAGTGTCCGCGCTAATCATTTACTTATTATCTCCTTTGCTTTATTTAAATATGTGGCTACTGTTTTCGCAACAGAATAAGCTAGAACTGGGGGTACAGCATTCCCTATTTGTGAAATGCTTGCCGTTTTTGCGTGGGTAAACACAAAATCATCTGGAAATGTCTGTATCCTTGCGCACTCTCGAACGGTAAGACGTCGCTCTAAAGAATAATGAAATTGTACTCGTGATTTTGGATTCGCTCTGATTGTGTAAGCGGGCAAATCTTTCTTATTACTTTCATCACCCTGACCGTTACCCCTTTTAGCGCGCGAAGCCCCGAAGTATTGATCCTGATTTGGTATACTATCATCAATTATATTTATCAAATCACCAATAGCCCATTCAATACTGCGGTGTTTTCCGATAAATCTCGCGATGGGCTTAGAAGGAAACCCGTATTGACTATAAATATCATCCCTAATACAAATGAAAAATAAGCGCGCGCGTCTCTGCGGTATACCATAATCAGGCGCAAATAATTTCCATACCTCAATTTTATACCCTACGTTAGCGAGGTCTGTTTTAATAGTTTCCAATACAGTTCCACCATTCATTCGCTCAAGATTAATAACATTCTCACCAACAACAACCGTGGGTTGGTGTTCATCCATGTAACTAATGAGTGTTTCATATAATCGTCCACGTTCCGTCTCTATGCCGCCCAAAGGACCACAAGAAGAAAATTCCTGACAGGGAAATCCTCCTATTAATACCTGTGCCTTTGGTACAGATTTAATATCAATAGATGACAAATCTTTAACAAAAGCGCATTCGCTACCGAAATAACCATTGTACGTCTCAATACAACGCACCTCATTATCGTAAGCTGCTTTAATATCAAATGGCAATCTCGCGTAATTTGTGTTTTTGTACCTAAAATCACCGCGGAAACCCAAATCCAAGCCACCACATCCGCAGAAATACGAAACTACGGAATACGATTGTTTTTCTTTGCTCGTAGGCATATTTAGATACTCCTTTTCTCTACGCTATTTATCATTTGATCACAACCCATCATGTACAATATACTTTATGTGATTCATCTAGTGCGTATTTTTTCACAAAATTATGTAACATAAAAAAATACGGCTTTAAGCAATATTTTTTGAGCTCCATCTGAAATAACTATGCAATGGCTTGTTGCAAGGTTGGAAAGCTATCTTCAACATATTCACGCTCTCGAAATTTTGAGGCTATAGATTGAAAACGCCCCACAACCCCCCCGGAGAGACAGGGATTCGAACCCTAGGTACCTTACGGCACAACGGCTTTCGAGACCGCCCTCCAGTAACCCCTTACCCCAGTATTTATAATATACTACATGGCACCTATCAACCGCTATCATTTTTCTTTAAATACTTAGAACTATCTAGGATATTTTAAGGGCGAAAACACCCGCCCTTTCTAAAAATATAAATTTTTTGCATTTGCTCTTGTAATTATATTATTTTTAGTATAGAGGCCTCCATATTGTATTTTTGTTTTAAGGAGATATAAGTTGTATGAAAATTTTAGTTAAAAATCTCGGCGCCATAAAGCAGGCGGAATTCACTCTTGGTGAATTAACTGTTATTTGTGGCAAGAATAATACCGGTAAGACTTATGCTACTTATGCGTTGTTTGGTTTTTTGTCGTTTTGGGAAGAAGTTTTTTTTATAGAGGTTCCTGAAAGTGATATTAGACATCTATTAGCCGAGGGCAGTATTGATCTTAACCTAGAAACCTACATAAAAAAAGCTCCGGCCATACTGAAAAAAGCTTGTACGCTTTTCACGGAACAACTTTCAAGCGTTTTTGCTTCTTCAAACAAACGCTTTGCTGAAAGCCATTTTGAAATAATTCTCGATCCCGGTGATATTCTGCCAAGTCAAACTTTTGAACATACAATGGGAACCGCAAAGACACAGCTATTTTCTATTTCAAAGAAAGAAGATTCTCAACTAGTTACGGTATCCCTTTTGGTTGACAAAGAAAAAGTCAAAATTCCGTTGGGCCTCATAGATAGAATTATTGGTGACGCCTTAAAAAACATTGTATTTGGACATTTATTACCGCATCCTTTTATCTCTAGTACCGAAAGAACCGGCGCCGCTATTTTCAGAAAAGAGCTTAATTTCGCCCGCAACAGACTGATTGAGGAAATGGGGTCAAAAGAAAAAGAGATCGATCCTCGTGAGCTACTTTTGAAAGTTCATATTGATTACGCTTTGCCAGTAAAATCAAACGTTAATTTTACGCGCCAGCTAGAAGGGTGGGCGAAAAAAGAGAGCTTTATTTTAAAAAATCACCCGAATATCTTAGATGATTTTGCTGATATTATCGGCGGTATTTATCTCGTAAACAGACAAGATGAGCTTTATTATGTGCCAAAGGGAAAGCGCGCTCAATTAACTATGGACGAAAGCTCCAGTGCCGTTCGGTCGTTGTTAGACATCGGTTTCTATCTTCGCCATGTGGCAGAACCGGGAGATTTACTCATGATTGATGAACCGGAACTCAATCTTCACCCGGAAAACCAATGTCGGATAGCGCGTCTTTTTTGTCGATTAATTAAAATCGGTATCAAGGTATTCATCACAACTCACAGTGATTATATCATTAAGGAACTCAATACTTTAATCATGCTTAATCGGGGCGGGGAACG
>JAITUN010000118.1 GCA_031286285.1 Bacteroidales bacterium
GAGGAAAGTAGAGCGGGCGGAATTTAGATGAGCCTTGATCTTTTTGGTACTTTTTCTATCAAGAGAAAAAGTACAGACAAAAACAGCTGTCTGTTTTAAAGTTAAAATAATAACAATCAAATATTTATATTAACATCTGTCTTGCAAAGGTCTCATTTATTGTTTCCGTCAAATTTCAAACCGGTAATAGTTACTAAACCTAAAAGAGCTCTATCACGCAATGATTTGTCCGGATTTTTGACATCTTTTCTCGGTTTTCCGTTTTCATCATTAGGCTCTTTCAGCCAAACTACTTTGCCGGAATAGGTGTCCCCGGACTTATAAAATTCAACTTTCGATTTTCCATCGGCTTTTAAATAAGTGCCAACAATCGCATCTGCACTTTGTCCGTAAATAAAAATACCGCTAAAAACAAATAGCAGGGTGTAAAAGATTTTTTTCATTTTATAAAGAATTAATATTGGCGGCAAAAATATATAATTTGAAGGTTTAACCTTTGCACCTAAAACATTAAAGAGCCTTTAGTTTTCTATCCTTAAATATCAGCGCAAACGCTATCGCCACCACCAACGAATAAGCGGCAAAAGCAAACCAGATATTTAAGAATACCGGATTTTCAAAACTGCCGATATTCCATATTCTAATACCGTCTTTTTCAAACCATTTGGTAATAATATTGCCTGCAAGAATGCTACCGAGAACTGCTCCTATTCCGTTTGTCATCAACATAAAAACGCCTTGTGCAGAGGATTGGATTTTGGAATTGGTGTTTTGTTGCACAAATAGCGCACCCGAAATGTTGAAAAAATCGAAAGCCATACCATATATTATACATGATGCTACTATTAAACCGAACCCAAGCGCTGTATTTCCAGCCAACCCGAAAAGTCCAAAACGCAAGACCCATGCAAACATACTGAATAACATCACTTTTTTGATTCCGAACCTCTTCATAAAGAATGGAATTGCTAAAATAAAAAGTGTTTCAGACATTTGAGATATGGATAAAATGATGGTGGAAAATTTAAAAACCGTAGATCCTTCCTGAAAAATGTTGGTGTCGGCTAAAAAAGCATCCCCATACGCATTGGTCAATTGCAATGCAGCTCCAAGTAATAAGCTGAAAATAAAAAAGATCGCCAATCTTTTTTGTTTAAAGAGCACAAACGCCCTCAACCCCAATTTGTCTATCCACGACTGTTTTATATCCATACCGGTTTTTTCTTTCTTGATGGATGGCAACATGGTGAATGAAAATAATGATAAACAGAATGCGAAAGCAGCCGAAATGAGAAAAGAGATTTTTATGCTTTGACCGAATCCCCAGTCTTTTATGCACCAATTAGTAAGCCACATAGCAGCAATAAAACCCACGGTTCCCCACACTCTGATAGGCGGAAAAAAAACTGTTGGATCTTTGCCTTCTTTTTTCAGGGTTTCAAAACCAATCGCATTGTTTAACCCGATGGTGGGCATATAAAAGCACATAGCAATCAACAAAATCCAGAAAAAAGTCGTAGGCGCATTAATGAGCGGTAAAAAGCACATTGTTGCACCAAACAGCAGATGTAGAATGGCGTACACGTAATTTGCTTTCCATTTGTCTGCTAAAATTCCGAATAGTGTTGGCATAATAAGAGAAGCAAAGCCCATAGTGGAGAATACCAATCCAAATTCTGCGCCGTCCCAACTTCGTTCTTTAAATCCGTAAGAGGCAAGGGTCATCATCCAGGCTCCCCAAACAAAGAACTGGAGAAAATTCATAATGATAAGGCGTAGTTTTGTGGTCATATCTTTGATTTTTGATTATTTGATTTTTTTTCATTATTATAGTAAAACTCTCCAAAACCCACCTTTATCTGCACCAACCCGTTCAATAAAACCCTTGGATTTAAGTTGTTGAATATTTTTTTCAACTCCCTTAATTGATAATCCTGTTTCTATAGCCATTTCGTTTTGAGTAATAAAAGCATTACTTATTATTAAATTTAAGATTTTCTCCCTACTTTTCTCCCTACTTTTCTCCCTACTTTTCTCCCTACTTTTCTCATACACTGTCACTTTTTCTGTTCTCTTTTTATTCACATTTTCTTCTTCAGATATTAATCCAAAAACAGTTACAGCCACTCCTCCTGACATAATCTCATATTTTGGTTCTTCTAATCCATAATCAATAAACATATTTCGAACCCTTCTAATGCCTGTTCCATAACGTTCAATCAATCCCATTTCCTTAACCAATTTGGCAATTTGTCTATTTCTTGGGGTGGAAATATAATTATTTGTTTTAAGTTGTTCTATTGTAATAGAATCAGGTAAAACACCGGGATTAAAAAACAAAATATGGTCTGAAAAAATTTTAATAATCGTATTTGATGACGCTGTATAATCTCTATGAATAATCATATTTAACACTATTTCACGCAATGCATCAAGTGGGTATTGCCAGCGTTGTAAATTTTCTATCTGTGTATTTGTGATTATCAGTTCTTTGCTAATATGCTTTCTAATAAATTGCATAACTTCCTCAATTTGAGTTAGAATATCATCAGAATTTACTACATCATCTTTGATAACAATTTCAGAAGCAAAATGTCCCATTTGAATAGTTGTATAAAGATTTTCGTCTTTAGAAAACATTAGAAAACAACCATTTGAAATTCTATTATCTTCAAATAACAATTCATTTTTAATAAGGAATTCACGCACGTTTTCAAAATGAAAATTACTGTCTCTCTTTTTTATGAGATGCATCACTTTTTCAACTTTTTCCAAAGAAATATCATTTATTGTTTTATTTGGGCGAGGATAATAGTCCCAACTCGAATTTACTGTTTGCAAGTGCATATTTGCCACTTCTGTTACCGATAGCAAATGATTTGAATTGCCCATACGTTTATAATATTTTCCTCTTGTTGAAACCGGTTTAATTGGATATTCCTGAACAAACAATGAAACAATCGTTTTATTATCAACCATTAAGATTTCAAAATCAGGAATAATTTGTGGACTTGTTTTGTTTTTTACTTCATTAATCCAATTTTGAATTGTTTCTTTTCCTATAGTTACTCCTTTTACTTTTCCTGTATCTGCTATACCCAAAAAAATAGTTCCTCCTTTTGCATTGGAAAATGCAACAAGAGTTTCGATAACATCTTCATTAAAGGATGTCTTAAACTCAACTATTAAACTTTCTTTTTCGGGCAAAATATTCATATTTATTTCTAACAATCAAACAATTGTTACATCCTCAAATTCCCTTAAACATTAAACTTTAAACATTAAATCTTTAAATCTTTAAATCTTTAAATTTTATTCCCCTCTCACACTCGCTCCCTCTCGTACCTGCATCAATCCGGAAATCATAATGGTATCGCCGGCTTGCAAGCCTGTTATTACTTCTACCTTGTTGTTGCTACGGAAGCCTGTAACGATAGGTTGCGAAAATGTTTTTCCGTTGGATACCATCCACACTTTTTTGCCTTCCATCTCTTGCACAATGGCTTCGGAAGGAATCAGAAGTACCTCTTCAGATTGGTTGATAATAAGATTGATTCGGGCGAACATACCGGCTAACAATTTTTTGTTGGAATTATTGTAAAGTCCTCTTATGGTTATGGTTCTGGTATTAACATCCACTTTCGGGTCAACTGCATACACAGTGGCTTCAAACTCTTCTGCAGAAACTTCCGTACGGAACTTAATTTTGTTGCCTGTAAAACAGGTTGAGGCATATTTTTCAGGGATTGCGAATTCCAATTTCAGTAGGTTGTGGTCTATCAACCTCGCTATAACGGTATTGAGTTGCAGGAAACTGCCCAAACTTACGCCTCTAAACCCTACAGTTCCAGCAAATGGCGCTTTGATTTCGGTTTTAGCAATTTTTGTTTTCAGCAGGTCTATGTCGGTTTGCAAGATATTGTAGTCTGTTTGTACTTGATCGAACTCTTCGCGGCTTACTGCATCCTTTTCCAACAGAATTCTTTGGCGGTTCAGTCGTTCTCCAGAAAGAGTAAGTTGGTATTCAGCGCGTTTCAATTGTGCTTGCAGTTCGGCATCATCCACTTTCAGCAGCAGTTGTCCATCAGAGACAATAGTGCCTTCGTCGAAAAAAATCCCCACCACTTTTCCGGCGGCTTCGCTGATGAGTTCCACCTCTTCGTTAGGCAGGAGGGTTCCCACGGCATTGATTCCGTTGCTTAACAGATTAGACTCTACCACGAAAAGTTTGGCTGATATAGCCCCACCTGATTTCATTTTTTGCTCTTCTAAAGTTTTTTCACTTTGAATAAAAAATTTATATCCCACAAAAATAAGTATGGCTAAAATGGGGAGCGAGAGGTAGATAATTTTTTTGATGTTCATAACCGAGCTATTTTAATTGTCCGCTTAACAACTGTAATCCTATTTCAGATACTTTGGCTTGATAAGAGGCGTTCATTAATCGTTTAACTGCTTCAATATAAGAGCGTTGAAACTCTCTAAATTCAACTCCGGAAAGGGAGCCGATGCGATATTTCTCAAGAGCAATCTCCAATGTTTCTGAAGTAATTTCCACATTTTCCATTTCAAAAACCAACAAAACATGGTTGTTTTTATATATATTATAAAGTTCTGCTAATGCACTCAACACATTGAGTTCAACGTCCTTAAATTGCAATTCTGCATTTTGCAATTGATACTTTGCAATTTTATTATTGCGAATTGTTTCCATACGATTAAAAATGGGAATACGCGCCGTAAATCCCCAATAAAACCCATGCGACATATTTTGAGTAGTCATTGCCGCCGGTGTTTTAGCATTAGAATATTGGTATCCGGTAGAAAAATCAAGTGTAGGAAAAAACTGTGATAAGCTGTTTTTTAATTCTATTTCTGATAATTTGATTCCTTTTTGGTTAATTAACAATGAGGTGTTGTTTTGTAACGCACTGTCCACGATTTGGTTATAGTTGAAAAGCGGTAATAATATTAAAGTATCTTGAACATAGTTTTCTTTTGTTAAATCTTTTGTCATCAAAGTATTCAATGAAATATAGGCATTTGTTAGCGCTTGATGTTGGAGCATAAGTTGTGAACTGTCTGCATTTAAGTCAATTTTACTTTGTCTATATTCCAATCCTGAAATAGAACCAATTTGATATTTGCTATCCGCAATATTAAACCGTTGTATAGAAATATCCACAATATTTTCAGTAGCTTCTAATAATTTAGATTGTATCCACACATTGTAGTATGCGGCGCTCACATTTGCAATAAGTTGTTCTACTGCCAACACTGTATTTAATGTACTAATATCTAATAATGCTTTGTTTTTAGAATTCGTAAAAAACATGGATAATCCGTCGAAAATACGCCAATTAAGATTCACTGAGGCCCCTGCAGTTAGAGCATTAATGTTATTAAAAGAAGTTTCGTTTCCGTTAGCATCTTTTCGAATCGTATTTGCATAATTGCTTCTATGGTTTGCATCTCCATAAATATCAGGCAAAAATACGCTGTAGCTTTTTAAATTTACACGACTAATATTTTCATCATTTTTCGCAATTTGAATACCATAGTTCAATTCAAGCGCTTTTTGTACACAATCGTTCAAAGTTAAGATTTGTGCTTTAGAAGAAAAGAGGAAAATGAACAGGCAAAATGAGCAGAACAGTTTATATTTCATTAAAATACAGTATTTGCGGTTGGGTGGCAAATATCACAATTTTTTTTTATGAAATTCAAAACGAATAAAATTTTAGTTAAAACTTAATTTTATTAAATAAAATAATCGTCATATTGAGTAATATTTTCTGATAAGAAATAAGTATATATTTGCCACAATTTTTTAAAAACATAATTAGTTGATTTCTTATATTAAATAAATATTATTAACCCTTAAAATTAATTTTTTTATGAAAATTTTAGTTGCAACCGAAAAACCTTTTGCCAAAGTGGCAGTAGATGGAATTAAGCAAATTGTAGAAAATGCCGGATATGAAATGGCATTGTTGGAAAACTACACCGATGTTAACGATCTGTACAAAGCTGCTGCAGATGCAGATGCGATGATAGTTCGTTCCGACAAAGTTACTGCAGATGTTGTGGCAAATGCTCCAAAACTGAAGATTGTAGTTCGTGCCGGCGCTGGCTACGACAACTTAGATCTCCCTGCATGTACTGCCAAAAACATTGTGGCGATGAACACTCCGGGCCAAAACTCTAATGCTGTTGCCGAATTGGCAATTGGCATGATGGTATTTATGGCTCGTAACCAATTTAACCCCGGCACTGGAAAAGAACTTCTCGGCAAAAATGTGGGGATTCATGCTTATGGAAACGTGGGTAAATTGGTAGCCAAAATCGCTAAAGGTTTTGGAATGACCATTTATGCTTTCGATCCATTTGTCAAGAAAGAGGTAATGGAAGCCGAGGGAGTAGTGGTTTGCAATACTGTTGAAGAACTTTACGCAAAATGTCACTATGTATCTCTTCATATTCCGGCAAATGAGCAAACCAAAAAATCGATAGGTTACGACTTGTTATCCAAAATGCCGAAAGGAGGCACGTTAATCAATACCGCTCGCAAAGAGGTTATCAATGAAGAAGAATTGGTAAAGTTATTGGAAGAGAGAGTCGATTTGAAATATGCTACTGATGTTGCTGCCGGCAACCAAGCTGAATTGACCGAGAAATTTGGAACACGCGTTTTTGCCACTCCAAAAAAGATGGGTGCAGAAACTGCCGAAGCAAACATCAACGCAGGGTTAGCTTCTGCAAACCAAATTGTGAACTTCTTTAAAACAGGGGATACTACATTTCAGGTGAATAAATAGTCTAAAATGTGATTTTTGATATTTTTCTTTTCATTACTTTAGAACTTTTAACTATTTTCCCCAACTATCTTTGTCTAAACTTCTAAAATGTATAGCTTCGGCTAAGTGTTCAACCTCAACGTTTATTGAGTTGTCTAAATCGGCTATTGTGCGGGATACTTTTAAGATACGGTCGTAAGCTCGGGCGGAAAGCCCTAGTTTTTCCATCGCTAATTTTAATCTTTCTTCACCCTCTTTTGTAATTATGCAATAGGTTCTTACCATTTTGCTACTCATTTGTGCATTACAAAAAACATTCTCAATTCTCTCAAAACGTTTGCGTTGTATTGTACGTGCTGCAATTACTCTGTCTCGTATTTTTTCGCTTTGTTCAACCGGTACCATAGAAGTCAATTCAGCATGAGATACAGGAACCACTTCTACATGAATATCAATTCTGTCCATTAAAGGTCCTGAGACTTTATTCAAATACTTTTGCACCATTCCCTGCTGGCAAGTACATAACACTTTCGGGTTGTTGTAGTTTCCACAAGGGCAGGGGTTCATAGCAGCAACAAACATGAATGATGCGGGAAACTCCACGCTGTACTTAGAGCGTGCAATACTTACATATCTGTCTTCTAAAGGTTGTCTCATCACTTCTAACACTGTTCTTTTAAATTCAGGGAGTTCATCTAAAAAGAGTACGCCGTTATGTGCTAATGAAATTTCACCGGGCTGAGGATGTTGTCCTCCACCAACCAAAGCAACATCTGAAATAGTGTGGTGCGGAGAACGAAACGGACGAACAGAAATCAAAGATGCGTAACGACTCAACTTCCCTGCAACTGAATGAATTTTAGTTGTTTCCAATGCTTCCGTTAGGGTTAATGGCGGCAATATGGAGGGGAGGCGTTTTGCAAGCATCGTTTTTCCTGAACCCGGAGAACCGATAAGGATAACATTGTGTCCTCCTGCCGCTGCAATCTCCAAAGCTCGTTTTATATTCTCCTGTCCTTTTACATCAGAAAAATCAAACTCATATTCGTTCAAACTGCGCTGAAATTCATCATGTATGTTTATTTTTACAGGATTTATGGGAATATCAGCATTAAAAAAGTCAATCACCTGCTTAATATTTTCTACACCAAGCACTTCAATATCATTTACTATAGCTGCTTCACGGGCGTTTTGGATAGGCAAAATAACTCCTTTTTTTCCACGTTTACGTGCTTCGATGGCAACAGGAAGAGCACCACGAATGGGTTGAAGCTTACCATCCAAAGAGAGTTCACCCATAATGTAGTATTCTCCCACTTTCTCAACTCCTCTTATTTGCTCAGAAGCAATTAAAATACCTACTGCAAGGGTTAAATCGTAAGCAGAACCTTCTTTCCGAATATCGGCAGGAGCCATGTTAATTACAATCTTTTTGATGGGAATTTTATAGCCGTTACACCGTAAGGCCGTGTCAATGCGTTGCTGGCTCTCTTTCACGGCACTATCGGGCAACCCGACCAACATAAAATTAACACCAAGTTCAATACTGACTTCAATACTGATAGGAATTGCTGCAACTCCCATGAGAGCGCAACTGTAAGTTTTGATGAGCATGATTATTTTATTTTAAGATTTATATCAGTTTGCGAAAATAAAAAATTTCCTATTCGAAACGACTAAAAATTGTATTTATTTTATTGAATATTAAATAAATAATATTTGCAAAAATGATATAAAGTAGCTTATTTTTTGCGAAATTGTACAAAAAAAAGAAAAAAGTACAGAAAAAAAGAGTTATTAAATAGTTTCAGTATTTTTTAACATCGGCACAAAAATAAAATTTCCGAACATTTCTTCAATAAAGTCGTTCTTGCTAGTTTTTAATACTCGAATCATTTTTTGAGTATTTTCTCCTACCGGAATAACCATCATTCCGGTAATTTTTAGTTGTTCAAGTAAAGGTAAAGGAATATTAGGAGCGCCACAAGTAACAATGATTTTGTCGTAAGGGGCAAATTGCGGAATACCGTTGAATCCATCTCCAAAAAAAGTAAAGATTTTGTGGTCTATCTCTTCCAAGAATTTTGAAGTATCAATAAAAAGTTCTTCAAAACGTTCAACAGAATATACTTTTGCTCCCATAGCACTCAATATTGCTGCTTGGTATCCTGAACCAGTACCGATTTCCAATACTTTATCTCCCTTTTGTATCTGCAACAATTGTGTTTGAAATGCTACAGTAAAGGGTTGTGAAATAGTTTGACCGCATTTTATTTTTAGGGGTCTATCTTCGTATGCCTTTCTCCACAAACAGGATTCAATAAACTTGTGTCTATCTACTTTTTCAAAAGCGGACAATACATTTTCATCGAAAATACCTTTTTCTCTAAGTCCAGAAATTAGTTTATGTTTTGCGCCCTGTAAGAGGTAGTTCATGATGCGATGAAAAACCTTAGTAGTTTAACATAACAGGCATAATGAGCATTAACAGATCTTCAGAAGAATCTTGTTCTGTTGGGGTGAGTAATGCTGCTCTATTCGGCTGTGACATTTCAAGTGCCACTTCTTTAGAATCCAAATTTTCCAACATTTCGCGTAAAAATTTGGAATTGAACCCGATATCCATATTTTCTCCAGAATATGAACCTAATATGCTTTCTTCTGCTTTATTCGAGAAATCTAAATCTTCTGCGGTAATCACTGTTTTTACATCAGAAAGAGAAATTCTTACTTGAAATGTAGACTGACTTGAAAATATCCCAACACGGCAAATAGATTTATAAAAATCTTTTCTCTCAACCACAAATTTATTAGGATTCTCCTTAGGAATAACAGCCTGATAGGCAGGAAATTTACCTTCTTTTAACGAAGAAAACAAAACGATGTTATCAAATGAAAAACGAATATGATGGGCATTATCAGTATATTCAACTTTTACCATATCATTCACTCCTACTAAGATAGATTTAAGATGTGTTATAGGTTTCTTTGGTAAAATAAATGAAGTTGAATCATTCACTTTCACTGCGTTATTTTTGTAGCGTACCAATTTATGAGCATCAGTAGCGACAAAAGTGATATTATCACTAGAAAGTTCGCAAAGAACTCCCATCATATTGGGTCTCAATTCATCACTTCCAGTTGCAAACAGGGTTTTGCTAAAGGCTCGTTGTAATATAGGTGCATGTATTTCAAATGATTGTGGGTCTTCAATTATTTTAATGGCTGGATATTCTTCTCCGGGGAAGCAAGAAGAGTCATATTTTCCATTTTCAGTATTAAATTTGATAATATTATTATCAACATCAATGTCAAAAGTAATGGGTGTTTCCGGCATCAATTTCAGTGTTTCCAAAAGTGTTTTAGATGGGATGGCTACAGCGCCTTCTCCCTCAACATAAGTCAACTGAACAGTTGCTGTCATCGTGGCATCTAAATCGGAGGCCATAAGAGTAAGCACATCCCCTTCGACTGTGAAAAGGAAGTTGTCCAAGATGGGTAAAGTGCTGTTGGTTCCTAAAACGCCGCTTATGGCGCTTAAATTTTTATACAAAACATCTCGAGATACAATAAATTTCATACATTTTTGGATTAATTATTTAGGTTGGCAAAAATAGAAAAAATAATGTTTTATAAATAATGAAAAGAATATTCTTCTATTCTTTAATAAATCTTTGAATTGAAGAATTTTGATTATCTGTTAATTTAATAAAATAGACACCCGAAGTTAATGCGAATAGATTAATTGTAATTTCTATATCATTAAATTCAATTGATTTAACGAGCATGCCAATGTTGTTATAGATCTCAATTTTGGCATTTCCGGTGGTTTGACGAACAACGTTCAGTATATCTCCTGCAGGTTTGGGATAAATTTTAAAATCGGCAATCTTTTCTATATCATCAATTCCATCTTTGTATATAAATAATGCTACTAAATCTATATTTTCAATCGCTTGAAAAGAATAAAAAGCATGAGGTGAAATAATTACACTTTCATTATTTCGCCAATAAACGAAATCGTAGTTTTCATTAGCGATAGCAGAAATATTAACAATATCGCCTTGATAGTATTCGCCACCTCCGGTAACAGAACCTCCTGCCGGCGGATCAGCAGATACGTTTACAGTAATCATAGTATTAGATTTTTTTTCTTGAATAACAGTTACATTAAAAGTTTCTCCGTTTCCCGTAAAAGTAACAACTGCGGTTTTGGGTTCTCCTGTTGTATTTTCGCTAAGCGTAGCAAATGTTACCGTTTCGGTGTTTAATCCTTTCGTTTTCGAGACAGTAAGCCAGTTTGCAGCAGTTGGCGGAATATTTATATACCACAAAACGTTAGAGGTTACTTTAAGTGTACCGGTAGAGCCTGAAGAAAAAGACAACAATAATTCGGTTTTGTCTAAAGAGATATATCGAGTACCCTGATCCCCATGAAAAAATGTATATGAGTCTGAAACCTCATCGTAAAGTATATTATTAATGTTCAGCGAATTATCTGTATTTCCTGTTGTGTAAAACGGATATGGGTCTGTAGTTTTGTGAAATTCTGTCCTGTTATTTGATAAATTATAAGGGGCATTCTCTATAATTCCGTTTGTATATACTGCTCCTCCTTGTTCGGGATGACTTTCGGGGCGGAACAAATAAACCTCATCTAAGTTCCAGTATCCGTCAAATTGGGCATTGCCCCAGCTGTACGGATCTATCCGGTATATCATTAACCCCTCATCGGGCAAGTTACTATCATAATTCATTCCTGTTTTTTTGCGATACTCCACCACACAGTATTCTCCGAACGACATTGGTACTCTGTGAATAATCGGTTTGTTTGGGTCTGAACCATCATTTGTATAGAATGGATAAACTTCATAAGTTTTATTAATTGTGGTTATAGGTAAAGTCGGAATCCACATTCCGTAAGCATATTTCATATAAGCAGACATGGACTGCGGTTTGGATTTGGAAGATTGATCCATGATATCCCAAAGCCCCACAGCTTTTATATCTCTATAATCCCAATTGTAGTGATATAAATCAGGCGCTCCGAATACATGAAACCCTTCGTGGCAGAATGTACCCGGGCTAAAATAATTGGGTGTGCCATCTAATTCAAAATTATAATCAAAAACCCTCTTTCCATTTATAGTAACATAATCTGTATAAAGAGACCATTTATGGGGCCAAAGCAAAACAGCCCATTCGCCCACCGGGCCATAAACCACAAACGTAATAAAATCACACTCGCCATTATTATCAATATCAAGATCTATTTCTTCCGGAATGGGCCAATTTGCATTTACCCAGTTCACAGCCCTTGCCAATAATGCGTGTTCTACATAAGGATCACTCTCCATTCCTTCATAATAAGATCTTGGATAAATATCTTTATAAAACCTCAATATACTTCCATCTGCCGGAGGGAAAAAATGAGAAATTACGTCTATTTTACCATAAGACATAGTTGAAAAATAATCTTTCATGTTATTCTCTTCATCGGAGTTAAACATGCCGTCAACAGTTAGAAAATCATTAGTCATTTCCTCTGTATCTGCAAAACCGATACAAATAACAATATTATTTACTTGTTGGGTTGTTTTTATATTATTTGCAGCCAAATTCTTCAAAATGGATGTTTTCGAAGCTCCTGAAGCGTTGCAACCGGTGGGTTCATAATAGGTGCGCCGAATCTCCATATATTTTTTGTGTGATATGGTAACTCCTTTTTGGATAGGCAATTCTACAGTTCTAATTGCGGATACGATATATTCACTCGGAATAAGTTTATCTGTATCTGCATCATAGATTGCATAATAATACCAACCATCATTTCCAGGAACGATTGAGTAACCGTCACTGTCATGAACTATTCTATAAAATTCATCGCCGGTAATAAAAAGATTTAGCACTTCCCCATTAGGCTGGGTTAATTGTGTGGGAACATTTTCAAGATATATCCCATAAGAAACAAAAAATATGTTAAAAACAAAAAGTAAGGTAAAAATTTTTTTCATAATATTTTTTTTGATTTTTTTTATGAACGCGAAAATAAAATAATATTTTGATTTTTTTTCTACATTTGCCACTCAATTCAAAATTAATTCAAGAAAAATAATGGACAAAAATCAAGTACGCGAAGTGATTGCCAAACGTGTGGCAAAAGAACTTAAAAACGGGGATGTTGTGAATTTGGGAATTGGACTTCCCACGCTGGTTCCCAACTATTTACCTACAGATGTAGAATTAGTATTGCAATCGGAGAATGGGTTGCTCGGTGTGGGTCCTACGCCCGAAGAGGGCAAGGAGGAATCACATTTGGTAAACGCCGGTGGCGGTTTTATTACGGCACAGTCCGGCGCATCCTCTTTTTCTTCGGCGCAATCGTTTGCCATTATTAGAGGCGGACACGTGGATGCCACCATCTTAGGCGCCATGCAAGTGGATGAAAATGGGGATTTGGCCAACTGGATGATTCCGGGAAAACTTACCCCCGGTATGGGCGGCGCTATGGACCTGTTAGTAGGCGCCAAACACGTCATCGTGGCTATGGAACACACCGCCAAAGGAGCGCATAAAATTCTAAAAAAATGTACATTGCCGCTTACCGCAAAAGGACAGGTGAACCTCATTGTTACCGAAATGGGCGTGATGGAGATAACCCCACATGGAATCGTTCTCAAAGAGATTCATCCTGAGTTTGCCATTGCAGATGTTCAGGCAGCAACAGAAGCAACCTTAATTATTTCGCCTGAATTGAAAACGATGGAGGTTTAAGTAAAACTATTTAATAATTACTATTCGTTTAAAAACTATTTGCCCACTTTCTGCAAACAATTTTAACAGATAGACTCCATTTTCGTACTTATTCACATTGATTTGCAACGCTTCAATAATATTTGAATATTCTGCCAATTTTCGTCCTTGTATATCGCAAATCTCAACGCGAATAAGTCCGTTACCCGTAATCGTAACAATTCCGGCTGTTGGATTCGGATAAATTTTGTATAATGATTCAGAATAATTATTGATATCATTTACAACAAATTTGATCTGTTCGGTTTGTTCAGACTCACAATGTTTGTACACTGCTGAGATTGAATAGTAAACTGCACCATTTCCAACAAGATAAACAGTGTCACGATATTCTTGTTCCGTTATCAAGTTTTCATTTAGTTTGTACTCTCTATAAACATTATATCCCATTAAAATGCCATCAATATTTTCCGGTACATCCCAAGTAATAATGGCAATATGATAATCATTTTCATCTTTAATTACTGCGGGGTTTTCAGGTTTATCGCACAAAACAGGAATATAAAGAATCTCTAAGGAAACTCCATCTGTTAATTCAGATTCTTCACAATGCTCATATTTAGCGCTGACTTTGTAAACATACAAACCTACAGCAAGTCCTTCATCTCTAAATTCTGTAATAGCAGCATCTGATTCACTTATTAATAGTTCATTACGATATATATTATATCCTAACAAATTACCATCAATATTTTCCGGTTCACTCCAAGTAATCATTGCGTCATATTCTTCAACTTCTCCTGAAAGATTTACAGGTTTTTCGCAAAATTTAAAAGCATAAATAGTAATTTTGTTCGTCAAATTCGATTCACAATTTTGATATACAGCAGATATTTGATAGTGGTAAATACCTATATCAATATTTTCGTCAATATAATTGTGTTCGGTAATGAGGGATGCATTAAGTTTATTTCCATCTCTAAAAATGTTATACCCTAATAAAGGTACAGGAATATAATCGGGTTCTTCCCAAATAAGGATAATGTCATTGCCGTCATAACTTCCCTCAAGTTCAAGAGGTTTTTCACAACTTGTCGGTGGAAAATCAATTGGCGTATCATCGTTGTTCCACCATCCTTTATAAACTTCTTGAATATTCTTATATGCCGGGATATTTCTTAAATCTTGAGTAAATGCAAACACAATTTCCTCATCAGGCTGAAACCCATCTGTTTCAAAAGGAAAATAATCATATAGCCAATGTAACATAAACAGATTCCCTTTATAATTATAACTCATTGATGGGTATGCATTTTCAGAAAGCATCAGAAGTTCTATTTGTCCTTCCCAATAGGGTTCATCCTGTGAGTCATACATAGGACCACTATAATTGCTCCAGTATGCAAACACTAGGTCTTCTCCGTAAGATACCCAACTTGTATTATTTTTCACATCCCATGTTTCGCCGTCATCTTCAGAAACAGTAATAAACACACCTCTATAAAACGTTGATGTTTTATAATAAGAAAAAGGATAATCTAAAGGAGATTGGTAAGACACATAAATTCTACCATCTTTTTCAATAATACTTGGATAAATTGTCCACCCGTGATTTCTAAATTGATATTGATCATAAGATGGACCTTCTTCCCAAACATAGAATTTATCGAATCCAAGCACTGAAGGAAGTGTAATATATCCCGGATAATCCTCCCAATTGTAGTTAATATTAGTGCCATCATCCCATGCTTTAAGGTCATGCCAATCAATAGGAGGTTTTTCATCATTCCAATATATCATTCCGGAGGGAAGGTTATTAAAAAAGAAGAGTGAACCTGCGTCTTTAAAACGACAATGAGTACCAAAAACAACATGTACTTTATGGGCTTCATCAATAAAAACAGAAGAAGTAGTTGGTACTAATCTGGGTTCTGCTGTCTGGCTTTGAGCGAACTCCAGACCAAAATCATATACTGTTTTCTTTATCCAAGTATCTCCTCCATCTTTTGATTCCAAATAGTTAACAAATCCAATCGGATCATTATAAAGTAACACTACGTGATTGCCTCTTACAGCAAGCAAATATCCATCACCTGTTGTTCTAAAACATTCAAAATTGGTCATTCCATATTCTCTAAAATCTCGGGGTTCTTCCCATGTTTTTCCTCCATCTGTTGAACGATAATACAAGGGGAGTGTTGTAAAACCAAGATATCCATGAGGAAAAACATCCGGGTTAGGTTCATAATTTGGCGGATATGATGTAAGATTTGTCCATTGACCCGTTGTACAAACAACATGCACTGTATTTCCATGAGTAGCCATAGTGGGCCATAAAAGAGAAGTCGTAGGATTGTTTTCTAAAACATATTGCGGCCCTGTTAGCGTATATTGTTGCCAATCTCCTTGTTCATAAATATCTCTTGTATTCACTGTTAATCCTGTAGCGCCATTATGAGCCACAACAATTTCACCTTCTTTGGTAAAAGCATGCGTCCCCCATCCTGTTGCTACCGTTTCAATTCTTCCATTAATAATGTCGGGCATAAAATCCCATGAATTGCTATTCACATTGTAGTAATTAATCCCGGTTCCACGAGTAGCAGCATTTATTCCCATCATCCATACCGCAGCGCCTCCCTCTGTAGATTTTGGTTTAAAACCAATAGTATTGCGAGAGTTATTGTTAGTAGTCAGGTTATAACGCGTTACACCAATGGCTCTGTAGAACTGATCACTAGGAGTCATCTTATTGAACTTTGAAGTAGAAATAAGATTCGTTTTTTGCTCAAAGCCTGTGTAACATTTATAATGTTCCATATTTAAAGGAACTATTTGAAGTTTTGCATTGTTCACTTTTTGCTGAGCAATTAATGAAGTGAAGATAGCCAGTGCAATTGAAATTGAAATAATTTTTTTCATACAAGATATTTTTGGGTTAATGTATTCGTAATTAGACTCACAATCCTCTCTAAATAAAGCGCATCCGTTTCATCAAAAGCAGCAAGTTTATCGCTGTCCACATCTAAACATCCGATAATTTCATTATTACTGCTTCTCAACGGAACCACGATTTCTGATTTTGAGCGGGAGTCACAGGCAATATGTCCGGAAAATTGATGCACATCGGGAACAATGATCGTTTGTTGTTCATTGATGGCTGCCCAACAAACCCCGCTATCTTTTTTCAACACCTGACAGGCTAATGCGCCTTGGTAGGGTCCTACCGTTAATTCATCATTTACCATCAAATAAAAACCAACCCAAAAAAAATGATCCATTTTATGATACAACAATGCATTCACCGTAGCCATTCGGGCGTAAATGAAATCTGTTTTTAATAACAGCTCCTCTAATTGTGCTAATATTCTTTGGTAACGACCGGTTTTTTTGGGTGTCATGAAACTAGTTATTTAATTACTCACTACTCACTACTACTGCATCTGCTACCACTTCCGCCACTGTTTTGATCTGTACTCCCAATTTATAAGTGGAATTAAGTTGCATCAGCTGGTCCACGCAATTATGACAGGGAGTAATCACTACTTGCGCTCCGGTGGCTTTTATCTGGTCTGCTTTTATTTTGCCGGTTTTCAATCTTCTTTCATTATACTCTCCCATTGCTAATTGTCCGCCACCTCCGCCGCAGCAAAATGAATCAGCTCCGTGCGGGTTCATCTCTACCACATTTTCCACACATTGGTTAACCACAAAACGCAACTCGTTCATCAATCCGCCGTTTCGAGAGATGTTACACGGGTCGTGAATAGTATAGGTTTTAATATTCAACGATTTATCTACTTTAATTTGCTTTTCGCGCAGGTAGTTTCCTAAAAGTTCAACCAAAGTCAGCGTTTTAAAATCGAATTTTACACCAAGCCAATTTGGGGCTTCCCACCGCACTGCCCGCGCCCCATGCCCACACTCACCTAACACAAGTAACTCACAATCCAATCTCTTAACCTCATCTTTCAGACGTTGTGCAATAAGGCTTGCTTTCTCGTTATCGCCGGAAAAGAAAGCATAGTTGGTAATATCGTACATGGCAGTGGAGATGGTCCAGCTCTCTTTAGCCGCATAGAATATTTTTGCTACCGCGCTGATTGAAAGTGGAAAAAACTTCGGTTCGCGCGGATTGAGCGTGTAAAGCAATCGTTTATTCGGAGCGTCTAACGGAATTTTTGCTTCGGGGTCGTTCAATTCGTCCTGCAGTTCTTCCTCCATCCATTGAATTGTATCCACAAATTCGGGCGTGGGAATTGCCATATTGTTACCTGTTTCAATCGCAGCGTTTACAGTAGCTTGCAGCGATTCCGGCACACAGTTCATCTCGGCGAGCATCATACGCCCAATTCGAACCACAAACGGAATATCCACGCCTATGGAGCAGTGTTTCACGCAGCGACCGCACATAGTACACGAGCCATAGAGGGCATCCACCATTTCATCAATCGTATGTTCGTTTATTTCCCGCGCTTTAACCCACGAGGGCAACAGTTTCCCGAAAGTGGTGCAATAACGCCGATAGATAGAGGCAACCACATCTACTTTGTAAGCGGGCATCATTTTGGGATCATCGGTAGCAATGTAGTACATACAACTGGTGCCACACAAACCGCAATGCACACAGGCGCTCATGTGAGTGAGAAGTTTGCTGTCTTTATTTTGTTTTAAAATGGAAATAGCTTTTTCGAGTTGGGCAGGGGTTATTTTTTTCATAAAGATAATTTATTAGTGGTTAGTGGTTAATGGTTATCCTTCAGTCTTCTTTGGGGGCCACGTGCCGCGCCTGCCATAGAAAAAACCAAGCTGAAAACGGGCATCAAAATAATAGACCACGTGTTTCAGTTTTCCAAAGGGTAAATACAAAAACAGCAAAGTGGGCATGAGCATGTAGGCAATAATTATCCAGCCATGAACCTCCGAGGAGAAAAACTGATGAAACCTATCATGAAACGCAAAGGTAGTAAACAACAAAGCAGTAAGGAGTTGAAACAAAGTGGTTAAACTCACAGAAATATAGTCATCGGCATTGGAGATGGGACGCAGTTTTTTTGAGATCATTCTTTTAATGATTAACCCAATTCCACAACAAGTACTCAACCACATACATAGCATAATAATTGAAGATATTATCGTGTATTTAAAGAAAAAATCCCACATCGCATTGAAAAATAGAAGCAGGAAGACAAAAAGTGCGAGGAATGTTCCGAGATGAAATAGCATTCCGGCCGTGAATGTGGGCAAGTGCTTGTATGCCGATTCTTTATTCACAGGGGACATTGCTACCGTATTGGAGTAAAGTACGCCGGCAGATATGCTTCCCGATTTCTCAGACAGATCTTTCGGAACTCCTAACTTAATAATACGAAAAAAATGGATCAAACACATTGTAATACAAAACAACATGGCTACGTAAGAGATATAAAGAAAATAATTCATAGAAAAGATGGTTATAAATGGGCAGCAAAAATAGATTTTTTACCTTGAATTATGAAAAAGTTCTATTTTTGTGATCGCTTTTTAAATCCATTAACCATTAACCATTAACCATTAACCATTAACCATTAACCATTAACCATTAACCATTAACCATTAACCATTAACCATTAACCATTAACCATTAACCATTAACCATTAACTATTAACTATTAACTATTAACTATTAACTATTAAAAAAAAATGCTTATTCAAATCAAAAACTTAAACAAATCTATTGAAGTAAGTTATGGTACACCTTTATCAGAGCTTGTTGAAATTGAAAAACTTGTTCTCCCCTACCCTATTTTGGGTGCATTGGTAAACAATCAGGTGCGCTCATTTGAATATAAAATTCATAAGCCTTGTACTATTGATTTTTTTGATTTTACTTCTACTTATGGGAATGGGATTTACACTCGGTCGCTCTATTTTGTTTTATTCAAATCTGTAAAAACAGTTTTTCCTAAAGCAAAACTTAATATTTTACATTCCATTTCCGGAGGAAAATATTGTGAAATAGAAAATCTAGATCAACCTCTTGACGAAACTGTATTATCCGCTATTAAAAACAAAATGGATGAAATTATAGCTGCTGATCTGCCTTTTATTCGACGAGAAGTTACCTATTCCGAAGCTGAAGAATTATTTAAAAAACAAGGTATTGAAAAAGAGAAATCTATTTTTCGCGAAACCAACAAGATCTATTTTAATATTTATCAATTAGGTGATTTAGTAAACTATTATTATGGTTGTTTGTTACCTTCTACTAGTTATTTAACAATTTATGGATTAGAATTATATGAAAATGGGTTGTTGTTAAAAATTCCAAACTCAAAGCGGCCGGATACGATCTCACAAACACGAAAGATGCCCAAGTTGTTTCATGTGTATCAACAGTTTAAAGATTTGGGAAAACATTTATGCATTCCTTATATATATAATCTAAATGAAAAGATAGATTCCGGTGAAATAGGCGATCTCATACTTACTTCGGAAGCGCTACAAGAAAAAGTGTGGGCAAATATTGCAGACGAAATTCATGGTAAACAGGCTAAAATAGTACTCATTAGCGGTCCGTCAAGTTCAGGTAAAACAACTTCTTGCAAACGACTATCTGTACAATTGGGAGTTATCGGCTACTCTCCTGTTCAAATTTCAGTAGATGATTTTTTTGTAGAGCGCGAGGAAACTCCACGAGACAAAAACGGTAATTATGATTTTGAAGCATTAGAAGCTATTGATTTAGACTTGTTTAATAACACGTTGGATAATTTACTTGCAGGGAAAGAGGTAGAATTGCCTGTTTTTAATTTCCAACAAGGAAAAAAAGAATGGAAAGGGAAGAAAATTTCGATGAAAGAAAACTCAATTTTAGTTATTGAGGGAATACATTGTCTCAATCCAAAACTTACCGCTTCTATTGCAGATAACACTAAATATAAGATATTTGTTTCTGCGCTCACATCGTTATCTGTGGATAGCCAGAATCCTATTCCAACTACAGACACTCGTTTAATACGAAGAATTATCCGTGATTTTAATTATCGTGGTTATTCTGCCTTGGATACTTTGAGACGTTGGCAAAGTGTTCGCGATGGTGAAGAAAAGAACATTTTCCCTTATCAGGAAAACGCTGATGTAATGTTCAATACTTCTTTGATTTATGAGTTATCTGTACTACGTCCTTACGCGATGCCGATTTTAATAGCAGTTCCGGAATATGAACCTGAATACGCAGAAGCGATACGGCTCATTAAATTTTTATTGTTTTTCAAGCCTATCAATGTGGAGATGATTCCCGGAACCTCCATTTTACGTGAGTTTGTGGGAGGGAGCAGATTTAAATACTAAAGCAATTATTACATACATTTATTATTATGAAAAAGAATATTATTTTGGTTTTTTCACTGTTTTTATCAATTACAATATTATCACAAAACAGTAGAGAGGTCACTCATCAGTTATCTATTTCTGTTTTTGATCCTGACCTAAAAATCGCCAATCAATTGAAAACTGATGAGATGATAAACTCTAAAGTAGATGATTACTTATTTTTATTGTGTGATAAAGGTGGCCCAAAACTTACCGGTTCATTAGGGTTATTGCGTACAGATACAATTGCCATGTTGGAGATGCAAAAGTTAGGACTTGAAAACGTACGCATTGAAAATGCAAAAACGTGGGAACGAGGAGGTTGGGAACTCAAAAAAGCATATATGGCAATGACTGAACCCTACTATATGCACTTCTACCCTGCACCAGTGGCATGGACAGACGGAACAAACGGAATGCTCTCAGATAAAGTTTATTACTTTTCTGCCACAACTCATGAAGAATTAGAAGCACTTAACGGTTATTACACAGGTAAAATAGTACTCATGCCAGATGTAATGCAGTATCAAATCAACTTCAACCCTTTAGCAACTATATATACAGATAAACAGTTAGAAGAAATGGAGTATCAACCTATAAATTCACCTAAAAGCAAAATAGGGATGCCCACTAAAAATGAACTCTTAACTTATCAAGAGATTTTAGATTTTTTAAGAAATGAAAAAGCTGCTGTTATCATTCATGAAAATGGTGATTTTAATGTGCCTGTAATCTCTTTCTATGCATACAGAATGGGCGACCCTTTTTCTCCTTGCGAAATAAATATTACATTAGAGCATCATGGGTTGATGCAACGTTTAATACAAAATGGAGAAGAAGTAAGGTTGCAGGTTGAAATTGATGTTGAATTTGTTAACGATGAAAATATCTATTATGTTGTGGGAGAGATAACAGGCATTGACCCTAAGTTGAAAGATGAACTTGTGATTATTGGCGCCCACTTAGATGGATACCCAATGAACAACGGTGCAGGAGATAATGTTACTAACTGCGTTGGCGTTTTAGAAGCCATGCGTATCCTAAAATCATTGGATATTAAATCGAAAAGAACTATTCGAATGATTTTATGGAATGGCGAAGAGGTAGGATTACATGGTTCAAAGGGATATGTAAAAAAATATGTTAAAGATGAATATGGAAATGAACTCTGCGAGTATGATAAGATTTCAGCATATTACAACGCTGATTATGGCCCCGGAAAATTCAGAGGGATATCAACACAAAATAATCTGGCATTAGAGTTGCTTTTTAAAGAGTGGGCTCAGCCATGGCATCATCTTGGTTTTAAGACCGTTATTCACCGCTACTTTACAAGCACTGACCATATTCCTTTTGATGAAGCCGGTATACCCGCATTCCAATTCATTCAAGACCCTTTGGAATGGGGGCGCGCTTCTCATCGTATAATGGATTTTGTTGACAGGTTGGTCCCGGATAATATTCGCCATAATGCTATTATTTTGGCTTGGTTTGCATATAAAACTGCAAACATGGAAGAGAAATTTGTAAGAAAAGAGTAATCAGTTTCTGTGCATTAAAGAAAAGAAACCATTACTATACAAAAAAATGATCTCCAAAATTCACTAAATAGACCCTCTCTGTTGAGCGAGTAACAGCTGTATACAACCATCTTATAAACTCTTTGTCCAACTTATCTTCTGTAAAATATCCAAGGTCAATCAACACCACTTTCCATTGACCACCTTGCGTTTTATGGCAAGTTAGTGAATATGAAAACTTTATCTGAACAGCGTTTAAGTAAGGGTTATTTTTAATTTTCAAGAAACGGATACGTTTGTTTGGAATTTCTTCATAATCTTGAGATACTTCCTGATAAAGTTTTCTCATTTGCTCATTTGTCATGGAGGCTCCTTGGGTTTCTAAACTTTCTAAGATAATCTTAAAATCCACATCAGGAAAATTCGGATAATCACATAAACGTGCCCTTATATCCATGAAAGTAAACCCGTATAATTCCTGTGTTTTGTTAATCGCCATTACTTCCAACATATCTCCGTTAGCGATGAACCCAACTTCTGAAAGAGGGTCAATCCAATAGTAATTGTTTTTTACCGCCATCAAAAAATCGCCGGTTGTGAGTCTGTTTTCGCGACAAAAAATTCGATTTCTAATTTCATTATTGAAAATATAAGCACGTTTGTTCGAACGGGTTATCATTACAATCTCTTCTGGTTCGTAATGAGAGTATAATCTATTTAATTCCTCTTCCAACTCTTGACTCCCTATACGCTGAATATCTTCAAATTTGGATAATGAAAAGAGAGGTTGTTTGAATTGCTTCGTTGACAAAATATTTCTAAGTAAGGTGGCATTATATAAAATTCCGGAGTCAATTGCTTGGCGCACCACATCGGTAAGTTTGTATGTAGAGATATTTACATCAAAATTAGCGCTTAAAAAATCTAAATTCAGAGCTGGAGATTCATCGTTTTGTACAGGGGGCAATTGAGCATCGTCGCCGATGAAAATCAATTTGTTATTTTTTCCTTCAAAGACGAAAGCTAACAAGTCGGATAATAATTCACGTGAGCCAAATAGTTCTCCAGAATTGCTTTCACATGAAATCATGGAGGCTTCGTCAACTATATAGAGAGTGTTTTCTTTTTCATTTTTTTTTCTATTAACCTTCACAAAACCATCTTTCTGGGTTATTTTATAAATGTGTTTATGAATGGTATATGCTTTTGTGCCTGAATAGCCGGCAAAAACTTTAGCAGCTCTTCCTGTAGGCGCCAACAAAACAGTACTCTTATTCAAATTTTCAAATGCCCTAACTAACGCGCTGATGAGTGTTGTTTTACCAGTTCCTGCATATCCTCTCAAAATAAAAAGTTGTCTTGAATTTTTAGAATACAGGAAATCAGCAATTTTCAACATCGCTGTTTCTTGCCCGGATGTAGGCGTTTTAAAGAGTTGTTCCCTTAGCAACGATAGAAACTGTAGTTTAGTAAAAAGCATACCCAATTCCAAATTGTATTCCCTGAGTTCCATTCCACCATTTATTCTTTTTAAACCAATTGTTATTTATCCAATAGTTTCCAATGGGCATAGAGGGGTTGTATATAGGGAGTCCGTAATCTAATCTAAGAATAAAAAAATTGAAATCTAATCGGAGTCCCAATCCTACACAAACTGCAATTTGTTTATAAAAAGTTTTGAAACTAAACTCGGCATTAGGCATATCTTTATATTTTGATAATAGCCAAACGTTACCAATATCTGAAAAAACGCCAAATTTAACTGCTTTATAAATAGTGCCTCTATATTCCAAGTTCAATTCCATTCTCATATCTCCCACACGTTCAATATATTCTTCTGAGTTGTATCCTCCGGGACCCAACTGCCGAAATGCCCAGCCGCGCATACTATTAGATCCTCCAACAAAAAAACTTCGTTCAAAAGGCACCACTGTGTTTTTTTGAAATGGAATTGCCATACCGAAAATTAAACGAGTAGCAAAAGAATTGTTTTTATTGATAATTTTACTATGAACTAAATTCAATTCAAATTTCTCGTAGGTTCCATAGTTAAAATTATTAAAAATAGTCCACATATTATCTTTATCTACTACTTTATTAACGGAAAAAAGCATAAGCCCCACTGTTTCAAAAGAAAAATTAACTCTAAAAATGTTCCCATTTTTTTCAGGCTTGTAATAAGAAAGTGTATATCTTGAAGATGGTAGAAAAAATTTCTCTATTTTACGTTGGTAACTTTCAGGGTATTTTTTTACTATCGTAGTATCCCGATTACTTCTTGTGTCTAAAGTTGATATGTCAATAGGTGAAATTGAGTGTGTTAGATATCTTGACGGACTCCAATTATAAGAATATGAAGCTTGTAAATTTAAGCGTGTAAAACGTTGGGTATAAGATGCGGAAAATTTCATTTCCGTTGAGTAGCCCCAAAAATCAATATTTTGATATTGGGGCAACATCAACAATCGAGGAAACAATAAAGATACCGACCCTCCTACTTCCAAATAGATAGGGTAATCAGTAGATATTTTTTTTAAAATCTCATTCAACCAATTATAATAATATAAACTTCCATAACCGCTAATTTTTAAATATTCTGCACCTCGAAAAATATTTTTATTAGTGTAGGATAATTCTAAACTGGTTCTATCTGTTCTTATGTCAAAAGCTGCTCCCAAACCGTGCTGCTTGGCACGAGTAAGACGTAAAGTGGTGTTCAAAATGCCAATCTTACTTATACTATCCCAAAGTGCTTCATCCTCAGAATAAGATATATTGATAATAGTGAAGTTATTTAGATCTCTTAACTTTTTATAAGTTCTTTCATAAGCAGTTTGAGTAAACAACTCGCCTTTCTTCATCCATATTGAACCCGCTATTGTGCGACTTGTATAATCCTTTATCAACTTTAGTCTATTTGAGCCTTTTTTTAGTTTTTTTATGGTAACAAATTCATAAAGCGTTGAGTCGTTCTTGTTTCTAAAATCAAGATAAGGAATTGTATCTAAATATACACTTTTATCGAAATTCAAGTCATAGTTTGTATAAATTAAGGCATTATTAAATTTGTAACGATTTGTATTTTTCGATACTAACGATTTGTCTTCTACATCATCGAAAGATACTTTAACAGTAAGATTTAGAGTAGGATGTGATTGTGTATTTATATGGTGATACGCATCATTGGTATCCACTAAGAATGTGACAATATTTGATGTAATATGGAAATAACCTTGGTCTTTTATTATATTCACAATACGATTTCTTTCAGCAATAAGAATATCTTCATCATAGATCATCCCTTTTTTTACCAAAGAATTTACAGTGTCTGTAATTATAATACGCTTGTAATCAGGAATATCGATTTGATAATCAACTTTTCGAATACAATAAGACTGTTTTGGGGAAACAAAATAATTTACTCTTGCTTTTTGTTTTTTAAGATATTGGATCTCTTTTTGGACAGTAGCATCAAAATAGCCCCGTTTAAACATCGCTAATTTAATTTGCGAAATTGAGTGTAGCATATCCGTTGTATCAAGTAATGTTGGAGGTTCACCCACTTTACGACACCATCTATTAAATTTCGAGTCTTTTGTTATTCCTTTAATGGAATCAAATTTTGGTTGATGATATGCCCAAAGTGAGACCTTTATGGGAAACATATCCATGAATTTTTTATTAGGGATAGGTCTAATCAAGTCAATTAGTTCATCAAATAGTGTTCCTTTAACGCCTTCAACTTTAACAGTATTTTTGATGAGTGCATACTCATTTTTTGATAAATTTTTGGTATAGTTGCAAGAAAAAAGGAAGAACAAGAAAAATAACAACAAAAGATATCCCGACCACAAACGGTATCTTACATACTGTATCCAGAATCCCTTCACCTGTTTAACGCATATCATTAACTTGTACATTGGGATAATCATTTAAATTAAAAATAAACTTATCATCTGATACAAAATCGTTAGGAAGAAATTTTGAAATGGAATATGTAAAAGTAGTTCCTTCTACATCATACATCATTATCATCGAAATATATGAAGTAACTTCCTCAATATACAATCGTATTTTATAAAACTGTGATTTCATCTTAGGTGTGAGGTCCACAATGAAATTCATTTTTTTTTGACTCTCCTCTTTCCTGATAAATTTTGCACTATACTCTTTATTCCAATTATTTAACATCTTATTAGGACTAAATATTGCGAAAAAATCATCCTCAACTTCAAAAATGGATACTTCGTTTATATTCTTTTGGTAATTCCAAACCATGTTTCCATCATTTGCAATTATTTGATCTTCGAAAGTTATAAAATATTTTTCTTTTTTAACCAACAAAGTCCCGTCAAAATTTTGAAGCACTAAATTCTCAGCGCCAATTTTTACTGAAAAATTAATAGAAAATGTGGAAAGTGAACTGTATTTTTGAGCTGTTTTATCCAAGATTAAATTTACTTGCTGTGATTCGTTTTGCGCAAATAATGTACTGAAAGCAAAAAGAACAACTGAGAAGAAAAATTTATTAAACATATTAATTTTCAATTTAAAGTCTTTTTTGGCAGAGTTTTATTACTTCATTTTTAAGATGGGCAAAAATATATAAAATAGGAGTTGTTCAAATTATCTGAATTGCTTTTATATTTTTGCAGCGGAAAACATTTATTTGTTAATTTATTTTATTATTATGAAACCTATTACAATTTTTTCTTTGTTTTTTTTATTTTCTTTTCACTCTTTCTCTCAAAATTGTATTGATTACATCATTTTGAAGATAGATAATCATGCTAAAACAGACACAATTTATTGTAAGTTGCTCAGCGAAGATGACGAATCAATAATTATTGACAATGGTCATGCTATCACTACATTAAAAAAATCTTTAATTGAAACCGTTAAATATTGCGCTCGTGAGATGACACCTTATGAAGTTTACAAATTTCAAGGGTTAGATGCCGTTACTGCAGATATGTTCAACAACCAAAACACCGCCGGTGCATTTTTGCGAAAAGCTGCACGCAACACTTATTTAGGAGCCGGATTGGCAGCTGTTGGCACAGGGATAATTCTTACTGGCGCCTTTTGGGTAAAAGGAGACCCCGGAAAAATAGCCTGCTACATTACAGGAGGAGTAACTGCAGCTACAAGTGTGTTTTTTTTAATTAGAGCATGGAATCAAATGTATCGGGCCGGTAAACTATTGGATTTGACTGCTCAATCCGCACTTTATTTGAATGCAAACCAGGAAGGTGTAGCGCTTTCCATAAAATTTTAATGATAATGAAACAAAACTATTTTAATATCGTATTATTAGGAGCTCCAGGATCAGGAAAAGGAACACAGGCTCTATTATTGAAAGAGAAATACAACTTGCAACACGCCTCTACAGGAGATCTTTACCGCAAAGAAATTGCCTCAGGTTCCCCAATTGGTAGAAGAGCAAAGCAAATTATTGACAAAGGTGAACTGTGCCCGGACGAACTCACATTAGACCTGCTCTATCAATTCTGTTCTTCTTGCAAAAATACACGTGGTTTCCTTTTAGATGGTGTACCACGAAATTTAGAACAAGCCAAAATGATGGACGGAATTAAATATCCCCATACTATACCGATTACGCTTGCTTTGTATATTGAAGTTGATAAAAATGTTGTAGTTGAACGACTTTCAAAAAGAGCAGTTATTGAAAAACGTTCTGATGACACTCCTGAAGCCATTTGGCTTCGTATTGAACTCTACGAAACACAAACCAAACCGCTTATTGAGCATTTTAAAACTCAAAATAAACTCATTACGGTAAATGGTATGCAATCTGTAGAAGATGTATTTGATGAGATTTGCAAAATGATTGGTTTTCGACTTGTTTGCACAGATTAGATATTTAAAACTTAAAGAATTTAACTTTTAAAGCAGTTTTTAATAAAATCAAAGAGTTAGAGCGGAAAACGAGACTCGAACTCGCGACCCTGACCTTGGCAAGGTCATGCTCTACCAACTGAGCTACTTCCGCAGGGTTTACACCTTGGTGTATATTTCGTACCTCGGGCGGGACTTGAACCCGCACGACCGCAATGGTCACAGGATTTTAAGTCCTGCGTGTCTACCAATTCCACCACCAAGGCTC
>JAITUN010000134.1 GCA_031286285.1 Bacteroidales bacterium
AATCGGAATAAAAAAAGCGCTAAAAAAGGAAAAAATTGACCTTTTTATTTCACCGGACGGTTGGACATGTTTGAGCACAGACGTAAAAACGATCAACGTGATTCACGATTTGAATTTTGAACACTACCCGTCGTTTATTTCTCCTTTAACCGTAAAATATTATACCCGTTTTTTTCCTCGTTTTGCTAAAAAAGCAGATCGTTTAATTACTGTTTCTCAATTTTCTAAAAATGACATTGTGAATCTGTATGGCATTGATGAAAAAAAGATTAGTATCGTTTACAACGCAGCTTCCGATGATTTTTTTAAAGTGGATGAACAAACAAAGGTTGAAACCATGGAGAGGTTAACAGGCGGGGCTCCCTACTTCGTTTTTGTAGGTTCGGCGCACAAGCGCAAAAATGTGGAACATATTATGCTGGCTTTTGATCAATTTAGAGAAAAACATGCCGGTTTTAAGTTCGTTTTTGCCGGTTCCAACAAATATTGGGACAAGGATATTAAAAATACCTATAACCAACTGAAACATAAATCAGAAATTGTATTTACAGGGTATCTTTCCACGGCGGATATGAATAGGGTAGTGTCGAGCGCGTTAGCCTTAGTATATCCTTCTCTTTTTGAAGGATTTGGAATTCCCATTGTGGAAGGATTTGCGGCATGCGTGCCGGTAATTACCTCCAATGTTACCTCCATGCCGGAAGTAGCGGGAGATGCGGCGCTGTTGGTAGATCCGTTTTCAGTAACAGAAATTGTTGATGCAATGGAGAAAATGGCTACGGATGAGCCACTTCGCACGAAATTGATACAACTTGGCACAGAAAGAAATCGCGCTTTTTCCTGGGATAAATCCGCCCAACAGTTTTGGAATGTAATACTTGAATTTTGCTAATTTTTATGACAACCTCCGCTTTTTTAGAACTTTTTATGAAGGAATTGGACGAAAATCCTGCTCTATTTCCATATTACAAACTAAATCATGGTTCTGAAGCACAAAAAGAGTTTAGAAAAGCCTATTTTTTGCAGCGTTTGAATTTTATTGAAAAACAGGTAGAAAAAAAGGAGAATATTGCAGTTTTAGACTGCGGTTGCGGATATGGCACAACGGCATTTTTTCTAACTCTAAATCAAATTCCTGTGACGGGAACTACGCTCGAATTTTATTTTGAACAGATTGACAACAGAAAAAAATATTGGCGTAATTTCGGAACTATTGACGCGGTAACCTTTGAGTATCAAAACATTTTTGAATCCACTTTTGAAGAAAACAGTTTTGATTATATCATTTTACAAGACACTTTGCACCATATTGAACCGGTGAAAAAAGCGATACAGATTTTCTACAAATTATTAAAAAAAGATGGAAAACTGTTGCTAATAGAAGAAAACGGCGCTTGTTTCGTGAGGCAGGCAATTTTATTTGCTAAAAGAAGAAATAAACGGATTATTGAATATTTTGACCCAAAATTGCAAAAAACGCTCCTTTTCGGAAATGAAAATATCAAAACGGAAAAAGAATGGATAAAATTATTTGAAAATGAGGGATTTACTAATTTGCAGAAAGATACCGCCTATATCAGATATTACTACCCTTTTGTTTACAAAAAAAATAATATCGAAAAAATCATTGAAAAAGAGCAAAAGATAGCTGACAAAAACGACAGGTTGCGGCGTCGCTTTTTCTTTGGAATCAATATGGTTTTTACAAAAAAATAGAAAGCTCATATTTAAATATTTACTAAATGTTACCTGAAATTAAAAATATCATTTTCGACTTGGGAGGAGTTTTATACGACATTCGATATGAAAATATTGCAGATACATTTCGTTTATATGGGTTGCAAAACTTTGAAAAACTATACGCCCAAGCCGGACAAGCGGAAGAGATTGACCTTTTTGAAGAAGGAAAAATCTCACCGGAACAGTTCAGAGATTTTTTAAGATCGCTTTCTCCTCAAAAATTAACTGATAGTCAAATTGATAACGCTTGGAATGCCATCTTAATTGACCTGCCCGAAGTTAGACTCAAACTTCTGAAAGAACTTGAAAAAAAATATCGCCTATTCTTATTTAGCAATACGAATGCTATAAACTGTATTGAATTTGAACGATTTGTAACCGAAAAATGGGGGGAGAATATTTTTGAAACCCATTTCGAAAAAATCTATTATTCACATACCTTAGGAATTAAAAAACCAAAACCGGAAGCATTTCAACAAATATGCTTTGAACAAAACTTAAAACCGGCAGAAACACTTTTTATTGATGATACCGAGCGACATCTTTTGGGAGCGCAAAAAGCAGGCTTGCAAACCTATTGGCTCCATAACGAAAATTTGGAAAACTGCCAAATAATAAAAAAACTGTTGCAATAATTCATGGACAATAAACAACCTTTGTTTCATTCATTAAGAAATAATTATACTCATTTTCACTATTTGAATTATGAATGTAATGTGAAAGACAATTGCGTTTTTGTGCAGTTTTTTTTTCAGACCAACGAACTTGTTTTTGCCCCAAAAATGACTTTGAAATTGGGGAAATATGCTCAAAATTTAAAAAATTCTGAGATTTCAGGGCTTGTTTTTAATATTGGACTTATTGAATTGATAAGTTATTGGAAAGCAACGTGTTCTCCAAATATTGTGATTCACAATTATATTTTAAACAAAACACAACAAAACTGGTGGAAGAAACTATATTTCAAAGGGCTTGGCGAATTTTTTTACCAAAATAAGATAGAATGTAATCTTGAAGATTTTGTGCATTTTTCTTTTGCAGAGGATGCAAAACCTTATTCCGACTTGTTTTTCAAAGAGATTTCACTCTCTCAAAAAGCGATTGTTCCGATTGGCGGTGGAAAAGATTCTGTAGTAACTTTAGAAGAATTGAGAAAAAAACAGGATGTGATCCCTTTTATTATCAACCCAAGGGGCGCCACGTTGGATTGTGCAGAAGTTGCGGGTTTTAAGGATACAGATGAAATTGTGATTTTGGAAAGAGAGATTGACAGTAATCTATTAACCTGCAATAAACAAGGGTTTCTAAACGGTCATACTCCATTTTCTGCCATGTTGGCTTTTTACACCCTGTTAGTAAGTTACGGAACCGGTGTGCGAGATATTGCTTTGTCTAACGAAGCAAGCGCCAACGAAGCTACGGTATTGGGAACGGATGTTAATCATCAATACTCTAAATCGTTGGAATTTGAAACAGACTTTCAGCAATATGTGAAACAATATATGGGAAATTGTGCAAATTATTTCAGTTATCTTCGCAATTTCACTGAGTTGCAAATTGCCGGAAAATTTGCGCATTATCCTCAATATTTCTCTGTTTTTCGCAGTTGTAATGCCGGAAGTAAAGAGAATATATGGTGTTGCAATTGTCCTAAATGTTTGTTTGCCTACATTATTTTAGCGCCATTTATAGATAAAAAAACACGAGTAATGATTTTTGGAGAAGATTTGTTAAATAAGCCTGAAATGAAGCACTTTTTCCATCAACTTATCGGAAAAGAGGATACTAAGCCTTTCGAGTGCGTAGGCACAGTGGAAGAAGTGGTTACAGCATTAAAAATGTTGGATCCTCTAAAAGAAAATAGTTGTTTGTTAAACAAGTGGAACTCTGAAAACTAATGATCTTTATGCTTCGCGTACTACGCTGCCGTTAACAAGACGATATGTTTGATTTGATTCCGGGCAGGAAGCGACTCCCTCCTCATTAAAATGCAAATGGTGTCCATATTCGCTCATCCAACCGGTTTGTCGTGCCGGATTTCCCACCACTAAAGCATAGTCGGGTACATTTTTAGTAACTACGGCGCCGGCGCCAATAAATGCGTATTTTCCGATGTTATTTCCGCAAATGATGGTAGCATTTGCGCCAATAGTAGCGCCTTTGCCTACGCGGGTTTTTCCAAATTGCTCTCTTCTATTGATGGCAGAACGAGGATTTAAAACATTGGTAAATACCATAGAAGGACCTAAGAAAACGTCGTCTTCGCAGATTACTCCGGTATAGATAGAAACATTGTTTTGTACTTTTACATTATCTCCCAGTACAACTTTTGGGGCAACCACAACATTTTGCCCGATAATGCAGTTATTTCCGATGATGCTATTTTTCATTATATGCGAAAAATGCCAGATCTTTGTGTCGGCGCCAATTTGACAATCTCTATCAATGGCAGCGGTTTTGTGTTTATAATAATCCATAATTTTGGGGTTAATTGGTTAATAGGTTTATGTGTATAGATATAACGTAAAAAAAAAAAAATATTTTTAGAGAAGTAGTAATCTATCTCTAAGAAAATTTTATTTATTATGATCTTAATTTAGTTATTAAAAAAACTGATTTTAAAATAATTATCTGTAAAAACGAGTGTGCTTTTTTTATTAAGTATTTGATATTTAAAAAATAGTATATGTTTGCGGAAAAAATCAGATTATGTCAATGCTTAACTATAAAAAAACCAGTCTTTCGTTCTTTTGTCTGTTTTTCTGTTTTAATTTTGTAAACGTTTATTCTCAAAAACCTCTTGACAAAGAAGCAGAAGAAAAATACACACAAATATACAATTGCTATCTTTGGTATGAAAATGCTCAATTTTTAGAATTGTATCCTGATTATATGGATTTTGCTAAGAAAAACAAGTTATGGACCGATTATTTTAATGTTTTTAACTTTAAAGTCCAGATTTTATGTATTGAAAGAAAATATGATGAAGCGCTTAGTGAAACAGAGAAAATGCTCCCATTGGCAAAAGAGTTAGAAGACCTTTTTGCTTTAGGAACAATATATAATTGTTTTGCCAATATTTACGATTATTTAGGACGTTTTGAAAATGCAGAATCAAATTATTTTCAGGCAATTTCATATTTTAAAAAAGCAAAAAAATGGAGTAGCGAATTTCAAGCATACCTCAATTTAACCGATGTGATGAAAAAACAGGGAAAGATTGAAGAGATAATGCAACTGTTGCCGGAGTTTGACAATCTATATCAAAAAAATATTGATGAATTTGATTTGATAAACCGATTTAAATATCATTGCTTCTATTTTGAATTGTATGGTATTTTGGAACAGTTTGATAAAGCGCAGGAGTATGCAGACATAATATTAGAATATGCAAAAGAACTTCCTGAAAGTTATTTCAACGATTTCCAATATTTTTTAGCGAGATTGTTTGCCGCACAGGAAAACTATTCCCAAGCGCTTGACGTTTTAGACAGTCTATATAATTATGAAGCAAAAGTAGGACATCAGTTGAATATGCTTGAATGCCTTGCCGGTAAGGTTGTGATGCTTGCCTACTTGAATCGCGGCGAAGAAACCGTAGAGATGTTTGGAGAATATGTTAGTATGCGATACGAAGCATATATTGAGGAGACCAATGCCCAATTAGATGAAATTCGCACACAGTATGAAGTAGATAGACACATTGCCGAAAAAGAGCGCACTCGCCACTATCTTCTGTTTGCACTCTGCGGATGTTTGTTGTTAGCAGTTCTGCTGGGGATATGGATCTATTACAGTCGTGCAATCGTCAGGAAAAACCGCGGGTTGTACCTGCAAATCAAGGAGCAAGATCGTTTGGCAGAAGAATTGGAGGTAATGACGAAGCAATATGAACAAATGTCGCCCGGAAAAATGCAACAACGCCAACTTGTTGCGCGCCTGCGCGAACTTCTGCTCAAAGAGAACTATTTTGCAACTTACAACATTGACATTCAAGAAATCGCAACAGCGTTAGCAACCAATAGAACCTCTCTTTTTGAGGCGCTGAAAGCAGTTGCCGACAAAACCCCGTTAGAATTTATCAACGACCTGCGATTGGATGAAGCCAAGCGATTGCTTGAGAGTTCCGACCTTACCATAGAAACCATTGCCATTGAATGCGGGTTTAACACCTCGCGAACGCTTTACAGGCAATTTCGGGAACGCTACCGGATGTCGCCTGCGGAGTATAGGCGGTTTACAAGTTAGCACGCAGAGTACGCAGATTATTGGGATTTACGCAGATAATGAACTAGTTTTTTACTTGTATTTCTTCTTTTTTGGTATGTCAAAAAAATATATACTTTCGCGGCATATTTTTAGCATGTCGCTTATGAAAACTATCTCATTGAAAATGGAAAAAACAATTTTTGAAGAAACGGAAAAAATTTTGTTGAATAGTAAAAAACCACGCAACAGATACATCAACGAGGCAGTAGAATATTATAACAAAATCCAAAAGAGATTAATGCTTGAAAAGGTTTTACGAAAAGAATCACAAGCAGTTGCAGCCTCCTCTAT
>JAITUN010000197.1 GCA_031286285.1 Bacteroidales bacterium
TTAATCAGACCTAATAAACTGTTCAATACTACATTCCGTTTTTTCCTGCTATTTTTCTGCTTTATGGCTCTATTTTCCCCAATATAAGCCTATATTTTTAGAATACTAAAAATCAGAAATCTAAAAACAAACTTTCGTTAGAATGGATGTTTTCAGGTTGATTAATAATAAAAAATAAAAAAATTAAAGAAAATTAGATGTTGTGCAACGGCTATGCTTGTTGTAGGCAGTGCATTTTCATCAAATATTTCGTTATTGTACTCATTCTTTTGGTTCGTCCATACGCCCGATAAACAGGATTGCTCCAGTGCTTTTTTCTTTAATCAAATATAAAAATGGACGGTTAGCATAAAATGAGGGAGGCATTGACTCAACTATTTCAATCGCCGTCACGGCTGCTGCTTCTGTACCTTCTTCATTTACTTCCACAAAGGTTTTTTGTTTGACGTTGGATACAGCCAAAGGACCGTCTGCAATATTCGCTAAACCACCACCAAAAATCCGATTCATACCCACATTTTTTAAAGGTTCATTGAGTGTCATCTCACATTCAATCTTGAAACGCGGCAAGCCTAACATTATCTCTTGCTCGTGCAGGTTGACAATAATAGTCTTCCAAACAGTATGGTCTAAATGATTGATTAATTGTTCAATATTCATATTGTATGCAGGAAGAATCGCAACCATACTGAATGCCTGATTTCCGTATGGCATTTCAATGCAGGTCAGATATTGGTCTGCATAAAAAGGCAAAGTAACAGATTGTTGCGTCATCATATTTACCATTTTTTGTTGATTATCGGTCTTGGTAAAAGCAACCTGTTGTGTTTTTGTCTTATCAAACTGAAATTGCCAATTGCTTTTGAAATAGAGAGCATTAATCAAATACATCACCACATTGTCGGGTATTGGATTTTTAACGATTTCTTTGATTCTGTCTTTTGTCTTTTCGGCACACCAATTATTGATGATATCGGCGGCATTTGGCTTGCTGAAATCAAGAGCCTTTACTATCGCATCGAAATAATTTTTATTTATATCAATAAAAGGCTGTTTTACAGAAAAACCATCGCGATACCAAATGGAATTGGCAATGCTGATATCCGTGAGTGGGTCAATGTTCAGCAAGGATTTCGACATTTTTTGGTAATATTCGTTGATTTCAGTGTCTGTGAAACCAGCCATACCAAGTACTTCTACCATTTCGGTGCGAGTATCTCCCGACGTGCCATTGTAAAGCATTCCAAGAGCCATATTAAGACTCAACGGAGAGAAAAATGTATTTTCCCCATCCAATTCCGAAACTTCTTTGAACATTTTGAACGAAAACCGATTGTCTGCATCTACTTTTTCAGTCTGTTTGACTGTCAGTTCGATAGGTTTGAAAGGATTATCATCTTCTGTTACAGCGCCTTCCTTGTCGCAAGCGTAATTGCATATTATCAGGCTTGCCATTGCTGTGTATAAAACTACTCTTCTCATTTTTTACTTTTTTTATGTCCTTATCGGACGATTTATATTTTATTTAACGTTCTAATTTATTGTCCACAACGCTGCCTCCGCATTGCCTACAACGTGGTGGCGGCTTTATCCGAGGTAGCGGCGACGATGCACTTGCGACGGGGTACGAATTTTCAATTACCGTATTCATTTTCAGCGTGTTAATGCCGCTATCTTGCCAAACTGCTTGTTATGGGCAGGTTTCGCAATTTCTTTATTATCATCTTCTTATACGATTGCTTTTTCTAAATACTCTTTTGCCGTTACAATTTTTATTCCTCTAAATTCTCCAAGGATCAGCAAATCGTCGTCGCCGGTAATGATATAGTCAGCATTTGTCAATAATGCACATTCAAGGATTTTGTCATCATCACTATCTCGGCAAACATTTTGAATTGCTCCGGTTACGGAGATATAATTAGCAAGTTCTTCGATGGAATGTATGAGATGAGTAATATATTCATTGCTAACATTAAACTTCGGGCGAGCTAAAACTACAGCTGTCTCTTGAAGAATTTCTCTACAGGTAAACAACTTATCCTTTCCGTCAATAACTCGTTCCATTATTTTGCGCGGATTTCCGCCCCAAAAGAATGATGAAACAAAAATATTAATGTCCAGAACTATTTTCATTTGCTGTGGCGATTTGCTTTTATTTCATTCATTACATCTTCCTCCAACAAATTATTATCCAAAGCTATTCGCTCGCCATACGCAAATAAATTTTGCCAATTTCGTTTACGTTGAACATACATTTCCGTAGCAGTACGTATTAAGTCTTCACGAGAAAGAACTATTTTTTTTTCAACAAACCTATCTATTTGTAGTAATAATTCTTCTTGAAAGGGTATTTGTATCATTGCTGTTGCCATAATATTGTGCTTTTTAAATTAGGGTGCAAAGTTAAATGAATTTTTGGTATTTTGAATATTCACAAAGAAAAAACATTTATTCATTAGGAAAACCGTTTCATTATAGGGTGGTGGGTGGGCAACAAAAGTGGAAAAACTAACTCGACTAAGCGACCACCACTACTCGTTCGCTACTTTTGTTGATTAATCAGACCTAATAAACTGTTCAATACTACATTCCGTTTTTTCCTGCTATTTTTCTGCTTTATGGC
>JAITUN010000256.1 GCA_031286285.1 Bacteroidales bacterium
CAACCCGAAATTATGGCTGCACTCGGCGACAAAAGTATTGGCGGACAAATAAAACGATTGATTGACGATTACAATGTTTTGAAACGTATTCGTCCGCTTGGCGCAAAAGAGGGTTCTCAGACTGTTCGCTACGAAATATCAGACAACTTTTTACAATTTTGGTTCAACTATTTTGAACGCAATCGCTCAATGCTCGAAATCAAAAATTTTGTCGGATTACAAAACATTATTAAAACCGATTACACAACCTATTCAGGCTTGACTTTGGAACGCTATTTTCGTGCGAAATTAGCCGAAAGCGGGCTGTATAAAGAAATTGGTTTGTGGTGGGAACTAAAAGGCGAAGTCCAAAACGAAATTGACATTGTTGCACTTTTGCTGCAGAAAAATCAGGCATTAGCAGTAGAAGTCAAGCGCAACAAAGATAGATACAGAGCAACAGCATTTGCCGAAAAAGTAAAACGACTGAAACAAACAACTTTGCCAAAATATAACATTGAAACTTGTTGTTTATCAATAGAGGATATGTAGCAAACACCAGCAGCCAACGAACGTAGCCATTGTCCAACCTTAAATTTCCTTTAAAATTTTTTGAGGGGGCTAAAGAGTTTTTATTTTGTTATAGGAAATGTTGTATCTTTGCGGAATGATATTTTAAACCTTGAGTAATTATGACAACACTTTCAATGTTTTATGGTATAATAAAATAGGAATTTCAAATAATTTTTTTCATAATTAAAAAATACAAAAATGATAGATTTAAGTAGATTAAATGGAAGAGAGGGAGCTAAAGACCTTGTAAAAAGCGGAGATAGTAGATACCATTCGTTGAATGGGGCAAAACCTGAAAGCCATACGAGGGGTAACAATTTAAAGTTAAGCACAATGAAAAATTTTTTGTTGATATTAGTTTGTTTAATTGGCTTTAAAATTGGTTCAAATGCACAGGATATTTCCTCTTGTGGATTATCCATTGCTTGTGGTGATTACAAAAAAATATTGACTTATTCCGAAGCGGTTAGTAATTGTCCAGCAGGCTATCGTTTACCGACCATTGAAGAACTGGAATGTATGGCTAAGAACAAATCAGCGCTAAAATTATCACTTTGGGGAGAATATTGGAGCGTAACGACAAAAGGAGAAAAAGCCTACAGCGTAACAATGGACGATGGCAAAAGAGAAGAATGTGGAAAACACGAAAAAAAGCGTGTGAGATATATAAAAGACGCTAATGATCAGTCTGACGCATCAGAAACTCAAGATTGCTCATCAACGACAGATCAATCTGGTGAAAAATATGCACTAATATATATTTACCGTCCTGCAATATTTTTTGGTTCCGGGGCATCGTACAATATTGATGTGGAGGATAAAATAAATGTTTGGAAATGCAAAAACGGCAAAGGAACAATCATAAAAATAACAAAAGAATCTCCGATTACACTACACGCAAAAACAGAAGCACACGCTTTTCTTACATTTGATGTTGAGTTTGGCAAAGAATATTATGTTGAGTGTACTATTCGCATGGGAGCTTTTGTTGGACAACCTCAAATTAAACTTAAAGACGAGACAGAAGGACGTTCGGAATTTAATAAAATAAAATCAGATAAATGACGAAATACAAAATGAAGTAAAAAAATCGATGACCAAAAGATGAAGCGGTTTTGGAAGTCGCTTCATCTTATAATGATAAAGGCATTTTATAATGTAAAAAAGCAGAAATTGTAATAAAAATAAGGAATAAAACGCCTGCACCTAATGAGCGTAGCAGTTGCGCACCTCTAAATTTCCTTAAAAATTTTCTAAATTTTTTGTTACCTTTGCCGAGTCGTGCAACAGGCACGAGCGTTGCACGCAAACGGCGACAGAGCAGCAGGACAACGAAACACGAAAACAACTAAATAAGAATAATAATACAAAAAAAGAAATACGATGAGAAAAACAGTAATCATTTTGAGTGTTCTTGCACTTATTGCTGGCAGTTGCGGACAGGCAACGAAAAAACAGGTAGAAGCGGTAAATAGTGAAACCATTACCGAACAGAATAGTGAAATTATTACCGAACAGAGTAATGAAGAAGTGGAATATCAAGATATTGATGTAATTACTACGATTAAGTTTTCCGATTTCACATTGACTATAAATCGCCTATCTGTTTGGAATGAAAAAGAAGAATTAGATAAAATTCAAAAAGACACAGTTTATTTAGACATCGAATTAGGTGAAACGATAGAAGGACAATTATTATTCATAGAGACAAGCGAACTGACAAATATAAAAGTAGAGCAACGTTACGAAACAAGCATAACCATTATGGACGAGGGGCCACATTGCGATTTGACAAATTGGAAGCACTATTATTCTGAATGGGAGCAATTGAAAAGAAATAAGGCAGGACAATTTGTCTGTGAAGAATATACACAGACAGACAGAGAAAAATTTCCTGCGATAGACATTGAAGAATTAAAAAAAAAAGTCAAAACGCAATGCTCACAATACGGAGAGAGGTGGTTTGAATTGGTGAAAAATATAAAAGCCCCTACGGAATACCCAAGCGGTGTTGGAATAAG
>JAITUN010000028.1 GCA_031286285.1 Bacteroidales bacterium
AAACATGCGACAGGTTTTAACACCAATGCGGAATATCTGTTGGCTGAATTGGAAAAACGAAACGTACCGGCTGTTGTCATGGAACCGCTTTTGGGCGGTCGTTTGGCACGCCTGAATCCCCGGGCGTTAAAAGTTTTGAAGACAATACATCCCGAAGAGAGTGCGGCTGCTTGGGCTATTCGCTATGCAGGAACTCCAAAAAGCATACTCACCGTGCTGAGCGGCATGGTTTATATGGAACATTTACAGGAAAATATTCGTACCTGTTCGCCACTTGAGCCTTTGAACGAACAGGAATACGAAGCTTTAGAAAAAGTAACAGAAATCGTATTGGATACCGGCGAAATACCATGTACCGAATGTCAATATTGCATGCCCTGCCCGTATGGAATTGACATATCAGGTATTTTTGCCCATTATAACCGTATTGTGAACGCCGGCGAAAAACTGCAAAGCTCCAAAGACGAAGACTACCGCAAAGCGCGCCGCGCCTTCTTAATAGGTTACGACCGCAGCGTCCCTAAACTCCGCCAAGCCGACCATTGTATCGGTTGCAAAATATGCAATCGCCACTGTCCGCAAGATATTGATATTCCGAAGGAAATGCAACGGATTGATGAATATGCGGAGCAGTTGAAGCAAGGAATAGAGTTTTAATTCTCATTTTTTTTCGTACTTTTGCACAACTTTTTTTTAATTTTATAAATTTATTAAATCTCATGAAAAATCTTTTTATTTTTATTTCATTATTATTTGTTGTTACACAACAAACATTTGCGGTATCGGCATATCCGCATCCTATTGATTTTAAACAGCCTAATGGCGATGAAGTAACCGTTATGATTAGAGGAGACGAACGACTCCACTGGCACGAATCTATAGACGGTTATTCTTTATTGTTCAATCAAGTCGGTTATTTGACGTATGCCATATTGGATGAAGATGGAAATTTACAGTCATCCGATTTTATTGCTACGGACATTGAAAAAAGAGATGCTGTTACCAATTCATTTTTAAACGCTATCGAAAAGAAGTTGTTTTACAGCGATGTACAACAGCAACTTATGTTGAAAGTTTGGGAGATAGAAGATGAATTTGAAACAAGAGGCGAGAGAGGCATAATAGGTGAATATAAAACATTATGCGCTTTTGTACAGTTTCCGAACAAATCCTTTATTAAAACCATCAGTCAATTTGAAGGCTTAATGAATCAATTGGGATATACACAAGGCGGCGCTGTTGGCAGTGTTCGTGATTTTTTTAAGGAATCATCCTATAACCAATTTGATTTAATCATAACCTTGTGTGGAAACGGTAGCGTCCCCTATACAGCTCCACAAAATGAATCTTATTATGCCGGAAATGACGGCACACAAAAATGTCAGGAACTTGCCAGATGGTTGGCTCAACAAGTTGCCGCAGATCCGAATATTAATTTTGCAGATTATGATAGCAATAATGATGGTAAAGTGGATGGATTTCATTTCATCTTTGCTGGAGTAGGACAAGAAAATGGTGGAGGTTACGGAGCGATTTGGTCGCATAAGTGGGAATTTTCACCTCCCGTTTATCAAAATGGAAAATCTATTAGTATATATTCCTGTTCGCCGGAACTTTTATGGGGATCGTCAATAACTACTATTGGAGTGATTTGCCATGAAATGTCACATGCTTTCGGAGCGTCTGATTTTTATGATACAAATTATAACCAACAAGGTCAATATGATGGCACCGGAAACTGGGATATTATGGCAGATGGCAGTTGGAATGAAAATGGAAATCGTCCTCCGCATCACAATATGTACATTAAAGTACAACAATTCGGCTGGGTAACTTCCACAGTTTTAAGTACGCCGATAACCATAACCGATATGCCCAATTCGGCAGAAAATCCTGTCGCATACCGAATCAATACAACCACCAATAATGAATACTATTTATTGGAAAATCGTCAAAAAACAAAATTCGATGCTTCTGTTCCGGGTTCCGGATTGCTCATTTATCATGTACATAGCAATGTGGGTACATATTGTATTAACTGCAAAAATCCGCAAAAAATGTATCCAGTTTGCGCCAGCAGTACTTACCAAATGCCAACAGGTGTCGGAACTTATGGATATATCAACAGCGGCGGATGTCCATTTCCCGGAACCAGCAACAAAACCTCTTTTACCGATAACACTACGCCGGCGATGAAATCGTGGACAAACGCCAATACCGGCAAACCCCTCACAGAAATTACCCACAACACTTCCTCTAAAACCGTTTCATTTAAATTTATGGGCGGCACCGGAGCAACGCTATATACCGTTAATTTAAGCGCAAATCCGTCGAATGGCGGAACAGTTACCGGAGATGGAACATATCTTCCTAATGATCAGGTAACAGTAAAAGCAACGCCGAATACTAATTTTAGCTTTTTCAACTGGACAAAAAATGGCACACAGGTAAGTACAAATTCGACTTATACATTTGCCATAACAGAAAATACAACTTTAGTCGCCAACTTCAAAAGTAGCAACGCCAACTTGAAAAGTTTAACCACATCGTCCGGTACACTAACTCCGGCTTTCAATGCCAATACAACCAATTATACCGTTAATGTCGCCAACTCCGTTACAACAATAAGCATCACAGGCGTAGCACAAGACGCCACCGCCACCGTTTCGGGCAATGTAACCGACGCACCGCTCAATGTCGGAAGTAATAGTTTCTCTATTACCGT
>JAITUN010000156.1 GCA_031286285.1 Bacteroidales bacterium
ATATATTCTTCCTCATCGGGAGAAATGAAATTGTTTTTTGCAGTTGTCAAAATGTAATAACGTTCAATGCCGGTGTTTTCCGACTTTTTCGCTACATCAAAAACCAAATTTCTGTCTATCGAAATATTATGTTTGATTTCAACCATTTCAAAAGGCGTGTTGTTTTTATTCCATATTTCAATATCTCCATAACCGTGTTTGTCGGAAGAAGTATGAACACTCAAGGGACGCAAAGTTTTGTTTTTATATCGCTTAACTTGCTTGAATAGTTGTTGATAAATGGAATAAATTGCTATAACAGGCAGACGTGAGGTACCACGTTCATCTGTTGAAAAATGATTTTCCAACATGCGTAATACGCTGTTAATGTTTATAATATCAATAAAATCAGAAGTTTCTATTGTTTCATCAAAAATTACTTTTTGTTGCAATGAAAGCGTGTGTAATTTTTCAAAAAAATAAATTAAAGTATCTTTTGGACTGATTTTTTTGTTTTCAATGGCATCAAAAACTTCCAAAAAACTATTCATAAATTCTTTACTTGCACGGGTTCTGATTCTGTTTCCGTCTTCTTTTGTCCAAGGTATTTGTGTTCGTGTTGCCATTGACAAGAAACCTGATTCGTTGTTAGCATATTTTGGGAAATGCTGTTTGAAAAAAGGTGTTGTAATGTCAGTATCCAAACTTCGAGCCGAATATCCGCCTTCAAAATCGGTTCGGTGCAGGCGAATATCTTGAGTTGGATCGGTTATCTTTTTCAGCAAAGAAGTAACCAGTGCAGATACAAGCGATTTGTTTTTGTCAATAGAATCAACAAGAACGTCAATATTTGAGACGATAATATCAGAATGTTTTTTGCGTTTTTTGCTGTTAATACGTGCTATTGCTCTATTTAGCAAATCTTCTAAAATCTCTATTTGTGTCATAAAAATAAATCTAATGTGTGATTATTAGCATTTTCTTTTATTCGTTTTTCGGCATATTCCACATAACCAGCGTGTATTTCAATACCGATATAATTTCTTCTCAATCGTTGTGCTACTACGGCGGTTGTCCCTGAACCAAGGAATGGGTCAAGTACAATATTGTTTTCTTTTGTTAAAAGTTTCAGCAATTCTTGTATAATAAATTCGGGATAAATGGCTGGGTGAATATTACCTTGTATGGTTTCGACACAAGATTCAATGACGTCTCGGCGCATTGAATTGCCGTAAATTTTAATAATTGTAAATCCTTTGGTTTCAATTTGCGTCAAACGACCACCTGCCTGTCCGCCATAAGGAAGTGCGTGTATTCCTTTGATTTTCATGCGAAAACTTTCTATTTTCCCCATTTTTGCTTCTATTATCACTTCTGCAAGTTCTTTTTTAGCAAGTGTTTTTTGTGCATCCGAAAGTCCCGATTTTTCAATTAAATCGAAATAGTTTTTCCCTACATCGTTTCCTGCTTTCTTTTTATTTCCATTGAAAAAATTGTCCCGATATTCAAGAAAAGAATCTCTATAAAAACAGTAATCGTCTGTTTTTGAGAAAATGAAAAACGGTTCAGTTGCAGGTATTAGTTTTTTAGAACATTGTTTTGGCGCAGGATTTATTTTTACCCAAGTCAATTCATTTATCAGTTTTGCCAATTTGAGTTTTTGTACTTCAATGGCGAATCGAAAAGGAATTAAAAGCAAATTTCCATCAATGTATTTGTCGCCCAAATTAAAGACGAGAGTACCTGTTTTCTTGGTAACACGCACACATTCTTTGAAAATTTGCATCAAATTGGCAACATATTCTTCTACTGTTTTTTCGTTGCCTATGCCTCCGCCGCCATAATCTCGCTGCTGAAAATAGGGCGGACTTGTAATTACCAAATCAACAGAATTGTCAGGCAGAGATTGCAATATTTCGTTGCAATCGCCACAATGAATTTTATTTAGTTGTTCTTTTAACGACATTTATCAATTTTTTCTTCTGTTTTACAGTTATTTGCAAATTACTAATATGCAATAATTTTTAAACGCAAATAAACATGAAATTTTGAAATTTCGCATTGATGCATAAAAATGTTTGAAAAATTTGTTGAGGAAAGATAACCTATTTAGAACAAATAAAAATCGAGTTTTGGATTTCTTGTTTTCTATTAAAAAATGGAATGGAAAGAATTTATTCTTGCAATAACCCCACACTTCGTTTTACAAACTCGCTTAATTTTTCGCCGGTTAATAAGTTTTGCGAAAGTAACGCCAAATCAACCAACTGTTTGGTAAGTGTAGTTTGCTTTTCAATGTCGGTTTCATGTAAGAGTTGGTTTGTCAATTCGTGATTTCCGTTTACTACTAAATTGTAATGGTCAAAAGCGGAGTAGAAACTTTTTTGCCCCGATAGTTTTTCCATATCCTGATAGCGGCGCATAAACTCGTTTCGGGTAAGCATGATAGGCAAGTCGCTTTCGCTTAGCGGCTCAATGTTGACAGTATATTTTTCTTTTTCAACTACATTGTCAAAGATCTCTTTCAATTTTTTAGTTTCTTCTTCCGATAATTTTGAAACCTGCACTTCGTCTTTTTCAATCAATTTGTCAATAATGTCCGCATCCACACGGGTAAAGCGTGTTTTTTCTAATTTTTGTTCTAACATATTGATAAAGTGGGTATCTAAAAATCCGTCGAAACAAAGCACATCGTAGCCGCGCTCTTTTGCGGCATTGATGTACACGTGCTGGGCATCAATATCGGCAGCGTACAAATAGATGAGATTTCCCTCTTTATCTTTTTGCAGAGTTTCAGTATGGGTTTTATATTCATCTAATGTAAAATATTTATTTTCAATATTTTTTAAAAGATAAAATGATTTTGCCCGATCATAGAACTTGTCATCGGTAACAGCGCCGTATTGGATGAACACTTTAATATCGTCCCATTTTTGCTCAAAATCTTCACGATTGTTTTTGAACATCTCTTCTAATTTGTCGGCTACTTTTTTTGTAATGTGGGTTGATATTTTCTTCACTGCTGCATCCGATTGCAGATAGGAGCGCGACACGTTCAGCGGAATATCAGGCGAGTCAATTACCCCATGCAATAGTTGCATAAATTCGGGGATGATTCCCTCTAATTGATCCGTAATAAACACTTGATTACAATAAAGTTGCACTTTGTTTTTTTGGAACTCCATTTGATTTTTTACTTTCGGGAAATAGAGTATTCCGGTAAGGTTGAACGGATAGTCCACATTCAAATGGATTTGGAAGAGCGGTTCTTCAAAACTCATCGGGTAGAGTTCGCGGTAGAATTTCAGATAATCATCTTGGGTTAATCCGCTGGGTGTTTGTTTCCACAAAGGATTGGTATTGTTGATAATGCGTGGGCGTTCAAGTTCCACCGATTTCTCTTCGCTTTCCGGTTTATCCCAATATTTTTCGTTTCCGCAACGAATGGGAACCGGTAAAAAACGGCAATATTTTTTCAGCAGTTCCACAATTTTGTATTCATCCAAAAACTGTTCATCCTCTTCGGAAATATGCAGAATAATCTCTGTTCCATGTTCTTTTTTAGGATGTTGTTCCATTTTGTATTGCGGGGAGCCGTCGCACAACCAGCGCACAGCGGGAGCCTCTTCAATATATGATTTCGTAATGATTTCCACCTCTTTAGCCACCATAAATGCAGAATAGAAACCCAATCCGAAATGCCCGATGAGGCTGGCGGCATCGGTACCTTTGTATTTTTCAAGAAACTCTTCCGCGCTCGAAAATGCAATTTGATTGATATATTTAATGACCTCTTCTTCGGACATCCCAATTCCTTTATCTATTACGCGAAGCGTTTTATCTTTCTTATCTACAAACACTTCTATGGTATTATCGGCTAACTCTATTTGTGCCGCACCCGATTTTACCAAATGATTTAACTTTTGAGTAGCATCTACCGCATTAGAGATCAGCTCCCGAAGAAAAATATCGTGGTCGGAGTACAAGAATTTTTTAATAATGGGAAAGATGTTTTCGGTTTTTACGTTAATTTTTCCGGATTTCATACTATTATTTTTAAAGATTAAGTTAGGGGCATGATTTGCACGCCGATTCAAAGTTCAGGATTTAAGTTTGACAAAAACCGTGCCAATTTGGATATAAAAAAAAACTGTTAATTTGCCCCAAAAAATAAAAATGAAAAAATTATCTCTATTATTATTCTTTATTGTATCTGTATTCTTATTTGTAAGTTGTAGCAAATCAGTAGTGTTTGATGAGAAAGTAGTGTTTCCTGACCACAATTGGGCATTTGAACAAAAAGCGATAACTTTTGATGTACCTCTCCAAGGTTCAGACAAACCTTTTTCAGTTATTCTTGAACTTGAACTTGTGGGTACCCAAAATGTTGATTTGATTTATTCCACTTTCAGTATATTTACTCCCAAAGGAGCTGAAACAGTAAAAGCCCTATATTTTAATTTTGTTTCGCCTCAAGAGCCTTATATACAAGGTTCTTCTTCAAACGAAAAGATCTATAGAATGACGGTCTATCCTAAAAAATATTTTTCCGAGTCAGGTACATATAGATTTGAAATAGATCAATATTCGACTAACGCAGACAACTACGGGATCCGTTCGTTAAGGATGCTCGTTGAAAAGGTAAAAGAGAATTGATTAGCGAAAACAAGTGTGATATTATTTTTCACGCTTGTATTTTTTTGGTGGCAATTCATCTTAAAAAAAATAGATCTTCATTAATTTTAAATACAAGTATGTTATCTATATAAAATAAAAAAAGAAATACTACGTTACAACTGATAAATTTTAAAAAATGAGAATTCTTTCAAAAACATTTTGGCTCCCTTTTTTTATATTACTTTCTTTTACAGCATGTAAAAATAATCAACAATCCGCCACAACAGGATGGAAATACAATGATGCAAAACAGGGTGGATTTGAAGTTGTGCCATACTTAGAACAAGCAACAGGTCCCGGATTGGTTCTTATTCCCGGCGGTACATTTACAATGGGAAATATGGACCAAGATGTAATGTTTGATTATTCAAGTACGCCGCATCAAGTAAATATTGCTCCTTTTTATATGGATGAGTGCGAGATTAGCAATATTGACTACCTTGAGTATTTAAACTGGTTGGATAGGGTTTTTGTAAAAAATGGGTTTCAAGGCGTTTATGACCGTGCTGTTCCTGACGAGAATTGCTGGCGTTCCCCTCTTGCCTATATGGAAGACCTTGTAGAAAATTACTTCCGGTCGCCGGCTTACAGAAACTATCCGGTTGTTGGTGTTAGCTGGATTCAAGCTACACAATATGCTGAATGGCGTACCGATCGTGTAAACGAAAAAATATTAGCAGACTTAAAATTTATTGAATGGAACCAAGAACCATCTATGGAAGGCTATTTTAATACAGAAGCATACCTCAATTATCCTGACTACGAATCGCAAAGTGATAGAAGATTACAATATATTACTACAGGTGATTATAGGAATGTGATGATGGAAGATGGAATCTTATTACCCAAATACAGACTCCCTACTGAAGCAGAATGGGAATATGCTGCATTAGGTTTAGTGGGAAATTCAATAGGTGAAAGAGTACTCGAAAGGAATGTGTATCCTTGGACTGGCAGATCGATACGTAATGAAGACAAAAGATACTATGGCGATTTTCAAATGAACTTTAAGAGAGGTAAAGGAGACTTCTCAGGCGTTGCAACAGCCCCTAATGACGGGTATATGTTCACTGCTGAGGTGAAATCTTTTTGGCCCAACGACTTTGGCTTGTATAATATGGCAGGGAATGTAGCTGAATGGGTATTGGATGTTTATCGTCCCAACGGTACTTCAGAACTTGCAGAGTATAACCCTTATAGAGGAAATATTTATATGTCAAAAAAACGAAACCCCGATGGCTCTATTATGGAAAGAGACAGCATTGGACGCATTCCCATGGAAATTGACCCCGATTCGAAAAATGAAAGAAGAAGCAACTACAGAACTTCATATAATGTCAATTTCAACGATGGTGATCTTGCCTCCCTCATTGATATTGATAATGCCAATGTGGATCCCGACAAATCTTCTGAACTCATGTATCGTAAGGGAAATACAACAGCCTATTCCTATTCTCTGATTGGAGACAATGTTAGAGTTGTTAAAGGAGGTTCATGGAAAGATATTCCTTATTGGTCACAACCCGGAAATAGAAGGTTTATGGCAGAAGATGAATCTGCAAACTGGATAGGATTTAGATGTGCCATGTCACGCCTCGGAGCTATTAATACTCCAAAATCGGGTAAAAAATAATTCAGGTTAAATTAGCACAATCTGTGTCAATAAATTTAATAAATATCAGGGAATTGTATGCACTATTTGTACAATTCCCTTTTATTTGTACAGATACTAGAAAAATAATCCCAAATTCTTTATTCTTTTGCTTAAAAGGAGAAAATTTTGACGGCAACCTGTTTGTAAACGAAGCCCTTGAGAAAGGAGCAAGATATGTGATTACAGAAAAAAAACAACTCCCAAAATCGGAGGCGATTATTGTGGTGGACAATGTGTTACAAACCCTCCAGCAATTAGCCCACTATCATAGAAATCTTTTACAGATTCCCATTATCGGTATTACCGGAACCAACGGAAAAACTACCACAAAAGAACTAATTTCATCAGTTTTATCTAAAAAATACAAAACAACATTTACCCAAGGCAACTTAAACAACCACATTGGAGTGCCGCTCACTCTGCTCTCTATCAAAAGAGAGGATGAAATAGCGGTAGTAGAGATGGGGGCCAACCATTCCGGAGAGATTGCCCAACTCTGCCAAATTGCTCTGCCCGACTACGGCATAATCACCAACATTGGCAAAGCCCATTTAGAAGGATTCGGAACTATCGAAAAGATCATCGAAACAAAAACGGCATTGTACAGTGCCGCAAAGATATTGTTTGTGAATGCAGAGGATGAGATTTTAATTCAAAATTCAAAATTCAAAATTCAAAATTCAGAAATCCATTTTTACGGACAAAACACCTCCATCTCCGGCATCATTTTAGAAATGAACCCTGGTTTGCTTATTAAGTTATTTGACAAGAAAATCCAAACCCATTTAATTGGCAACTACAACCTGCCGAACATCTTAGCGGCAGTGGCTATTGGGCAATACTTTGGCGTTTCCGAAGAGCATATTTGCGATGCCATTGCCGAGTATCTCCCACAGAACAACCGCTCGCAAAT
>JAITUN010000202.1 GCA_031286285.1 Bacteroidales bacterium
TCCCAAAAAATACTTTTTTCAATTTTTTCATAATCAATTCTTATAGATATATCTCCCTCCATTTTAAGATATTTATTATAGCCACGATTATTGATATGACCTTTGGTAAGTTTTCCGCTTAGTATAGACATAGCACATTATTTATGGATGGTGCAAAGAAAGAGGATTTTTTTGAACTATCAAAAAAGGTTACATGAGAGGTGTTTTTTTTATAATTCTTTCAGTAAAAACAGAATATCTTTATCTAGATTCTCTCTTTTCTCCTTTAAGATTTGATTACAAATTTTGAATATTAGCGGAAAAACTTCCATGTTAAAGTTATTACTGTCATCAGGATATAAGAATTTGAATACACTTTCTGTTATTTTTGCGTAAATTATAAATTCATCAACGTCTGGTGTTCTCTTTCTCTTATTGATTTCGCGAATTAAAGTCTCTAAATCCTGTTTTATAAATCCGTAATTTTCGAGAAGTGAAATTAGTTTATCGGTCTCTGTGCCTGAAAACTGTTTATCTTTTAGTAAACCTATTGCCTTCTCTATTTCTTGTTTGTTATATTTCGCTGACAAAAGCGTTTTTGCATTGTGATATTCTATCAATTCAGCAATTTTAACATCTAAAATAGAATCTTTGTATTCAGCTGTTTTAATCATATTTGCATCACGCAGCAGTAATTCCAAGGAGGTTTTTTGAGCCAAAATATCAAACGTATTGTTGTAGAAAGGCACAATTTTTTTTGTTACAAAAGAAGTTAATTCGTTTTTTGTTATTACAATATTTTCGTCTGGCACTTTAGAAACAGAATCTACTGCGGATTGTTGTATTTGGTAATTTCTACAATATTTGCCACAAAGAATTTTACAACTTTGTGTGAATGCGGCAATGCCGACTAATAATAAAACAATAATTATTTTTTTCATTTTACGATATTTATTAATAATATTGACAATCAATTCTTCGTTTGTGGTCTTGCAATTTGGTTTTCAGTTTTTCATTGTTATAAAAAAGCGTGTTCCATTGATCTACCTCTTTTTTAACTTCATCGTATTTTCTATATGCCTCATCTTGATACCAAAACGTATAGGAATTATTTCTTTGTTCTGTAAAGTCTTTATCGTATTGTTCAATTTTTGCTTCTAAATAGTTTTCTGCCTTTTTTCTCATTTTGTCATAACTATTGTTTAATTCGGCTACTTTATTGCTATTTTTTTTGCAAGTACAATTTTCCAACTCTGCTTTCCCTTGTTTTATTCTCTCCATATCGTATGCAGGAAATGAATCAAAACTCAGTTTATTTGCCCAATTAATGTAATTCTGCATTTGCTTGTAACAAGATATATTTTTTTCATAATCATGTAAACTGTTCCAAAGAGGTGTGTTGCGCTCTATAAATCCTGTTTTTCTAATTTCGACAATAATTTCACTGACAAGAGTATTATTGTTCCAGACTGGCTGCTCAAAATAATCATCTGCAAGAGTAATAAAACGCTCTGCATAGGCAAAGTTCAATTTCTTCCAAAAAGTTTGATGCTGATTTTCGTTTTCTTGCGTATGTTTGCCATAGAAACCGTTTTTATCAAGGAAAAAATTCCTATAATCCTCCTGTATGGAATACCATGTGTTATAATATGAATTTCTACAGGAAAGCATATCATTTGTTTTTCCAAGGTTCTCAATATCAATTAGATTTTTCGCAATAAAGAGGTTGTTTCCAATTCTGTTTTCAGGAGGTTTGGGTAGTGTATCATTTACAATAAAATATATCAAATACCCGCCAAAGCCGATCAAAATAGCAGCACCGATAGTGAGTAGTATTGTTTTAACCTTTTGTTTTAAATCCATAATACTATATTATTGAGTGTAACCATAACATTGTTCTATTTGTTTCAAAGTTCTATCCCAAATGTTAGATATTCTTTTGGTGTTTTTATCGAAAAACTGATCGTCTTGTTTTTCTAAGTATCTGACAAATTTCACATACTCATCGTTTTCATCAAAGTTGGAGTTATATGTTTTTATGTAACTTTCTACCTCCTGTTTTGAAGGTGGGTTTTTGACAATAAGTGTTACAAAATTTGCAAAACCATTTAAATTTTTTATGTTCCTCCAATTAGAGTATGTATTTATTTTAGCATTAATTTGGCTAAGTGTCATTGTTTTACATCCTTCTTTGAGAAAATTTTGCTGATCTGTTGACAACTGCCTTGCAGATTTCTGTTCCGTTTTCGGCTCCTCTTTCTTTGCTTCTTCTTTTTTTGGTTCAGGTTCTTTTATATCTTCCTTTTCATCATCTAATTGTTCATTTTTTTCGCAGTTACTTTCATCTTGCGTATCTTCTACTGCAACGTTTTCTACAGTTTTACAGAGAGGTAGTTTTTGATAACCCCAAAAACCACCTGCAATACCTATCAACACACCAAATATCAATATAACAATTCTATTCTTTAAGATTTGATTAATCGTTCCTTTTAATGCTCCAGTTTCTTCATCATTTTTAGTGGAATTATTATCTAATTGATTATTAGTAGAAAAATGTAATCTTTCAATGCTAATAACATTATCGCCATTTTTCAAAGCATTTATCGGGTTTTCAGGTTTATCTTTATCCTCTATGTTGATGAAATAAATAGCTTCATGTTGTTTGTAGTTATTATGAATCTCGAAGTATCTTTTTAATTCTTTTTCGTCTTTATAATAGACTACAACTGTTGGTTTAGGAGTTGTATCACTATTGATTTTTATTCTGCTTTCGTAGGAAGTTGATTGTTTTATATTTTCACTATTTGTATATAATTTTTCTAATTCTTCAACTTCGCCTAAAACAAGGAATCTTTCATTTTGTTCAAGTGCAATCATAAATGCCCGATAACTAACTCTCTTACTAATGTCACGTACAATAACTATTTTTGAAAACACATAATAATTATTTATACAATGAATAGAATAAACTGAATTTCCAACTATCTCTTCTGAGGCATCACTTTTTATTATGTTCTGTTTTACTAAGTTCAATAGTCCGCTATTGTCCTGAGATGGAAATATCAGTTCACAATCGGAACTATTGTCTTTTACACCATAAATTATTTTTATCATAATATTTTTGTATTTAACTTATTAACCAAATATCCACGCCTTACCTGAACGTTCTTTCTGTATTTTTTCCTGTAAAATATCTACAATTTTTAACGAAGATTTTTTATTAAACCGGCACATTCTTAAAAACAATACTTCACCAATAGAAAAATCCAAAATGTAATCGTCAAGAAAAGAATAATCGCCTTTTTCATAATCATCACCAAAGTTAATTTCATTGTCTTGACAAATTTTCCCTAAATTATTTCGGAAACTTTTGTAATATTTATTAAAATATTTTATTGCTTCATTCTTTCTAATAGCTTCATTGCTATCAATCATGTCCGCCTTTGTTACAACAATATAGATAAAGTCTGTGTTTTTTTCAAAATATCTCTTAGAGTTAAAAATAGAACATAAATTTGAGAAATGAATATTTTGCTTACCTCCTTCATCATCATTTCGAGCATAATCAATAAAAAAGAAATGTATTTTTCGATTTCTATTGCTTAATAAACTTTCTAACAACTTTCGCTCTTTTTCAAGTTCTTTATGGTTTTTTATCACATTTTCGTTGGCAATAGCCTTTACCAATTCGCCAGACAAATCAATAAATGCTACTTTTCGTTCCTCACCGTCTTTTAGAAGTTTAAAATTCATATAACGGATAGTTTCGTTAGAGGTTTTGTTGGGCAAATAGTTAATTGCTTTCCTATTATTTATAACATTCAACAAGCCATTCATATAATCTGAACTGATGCACTGTTCAGTATCATTTTTCCCATATAGTTTCAAATGCCCTTCGGAATCAATTGTATTTAAAATTCCGGCCAAAGCCCACGTTTTTCCTGCTGAAGGCAATCCCCATAAATAAATCTCTGTACAATAATCCTTTATTCTATTGGGAGTTTGATTGGTATTGCGTTCTAAAATAGGGTTGGAATACCTATAAATTGCTTCTACAACTTCTGTATCCCCCTCAACAACTTTCAGCAATTCGCTTTCAAAAATCACCTCGTCTGTCAAAAATTTTTTGATTTCAAAAGCAGTGTAATGATTGTAATCTTCTCTAATATTTCGGAGTATTTGTTCTTTTGTTTCTTCCATAGCATTTAATTAGAATGTTTTGTTTTTGTTATTTTAATACTTCGATGTCCCCAAAAATAGGGGAACAGCATGCAAATAAGGGCAATAATACCTGCCAAATATCCGGTAAAGCGTTTGGGTGAAAAATAATCCATGTAATTGGTTAAAATATCTTTTACATTGCCAAAAGTGCTATCAAAATGAAAATCATCTGCATCTTCACCTTTCATTTTGTATTGCGAAAAACTATTTAATTGTTGTTCATAATGTCTTGCCCATTCTTCAATTCTTGTAATATTTTTCGGAGCGGTAATGGGTGAAAATTCTTCAACAATATTGATAAACTTTGCAATATTTACATTAATTGTATCCGTCAATTCTTTATAAGTATGCGGACGAACAACCTGTTCTAATTTCCCAACTTTCCGCAGTTTTTGACTCTCTAATGCTTCCACTGATTTAGTATCAAAACTCAAATCTGTGAGTTTTTGGGTTCTTGCAGATCTATATAAAGTTGCTTCGTCTAACTGGGTTTTGTATTTTTCAATTCTTTGATTTGCATAATTTTCGTATGCAGGTAGCATCTTTTCTAACTGGCGAATATTCAGATTCGTCTGTATTTCACTTGTGCGTTGCCATACGGTAATACAATGGTTGAAAATCAACAAACTTGCCAGTCCACTAACGGTAAAAAGAACGAGACTGATAATTTCGACAGTTCTACATTTTATTGTTTTTCTTATTTTTTTCTTATGCGCCGTTTTCATATTGAATGCTAAAACAGCAAACAGTAGCAATATTGCCGTAATAACAACTGCAACTAGAAAGCTAATAAAATAACCTCCTAACGTGATATTTAATGCGCTAAAAAACACGCCTACGAAAATTATCAGTGTGCCTACTGCACAAAAGATTTTTGGAATAATGTATCGGTTCATACTATTATGTATATTTATCAATATATATATATCTTCAAAATGTACAACTCCTTGAAAATAGTTTTTAAATACTTTTATAAATGCATCTTGTCTTTCTCCTCGTTCTTTCTCCAAAGTGCTATTAAGTTAATTTAGTATGTTAAGTAACAGATTTTAATCGTTTAAAATCATTATCTATTGATTGTCACAATTATATCCTATTTGAAGTGATCTTTTTAAGCGGGTGATTTTTTTCATTTATAAAAATGGTGTCTTTTTTCTATATCACATATTTCATAATAAGTTGTAAGTTTCAGAAATTCTTTTGGTTCTTTATCCATTACCAAATCAGGGTACAGGGAAAAAATAATGATAAATACCGAAATAGGTAGTACCGGCATACTTACGCTGCTTGCCACTATCCACTTCAATAACTTATACATCAATGTTCCTTTCACCGTCGCTTAATAACTAATCCCTACCTTATCCAAAATACTTTTCACATCATCAATTTTTAAAGCAATATTTTCGCCTTGCCTTGCAATGGCGCTACCGCCAACCAAAATTCCAATAACCGTATTATCGTCTTTTAAAATACAAGGTCCACCACTGTTTCCGGGATTGGAAGTGGCGTCCAACTTAAACAAGTCAAAACCTTGGTATTTCTGACTGTTAATATTGCCTTTCGTAATGGAATAATCACCATTTGGATAACCAATAAGAATCACATCGTCAAGGTTTTCTACTATTGAAGATTCACCTAAAATTAATGGTTCAATATCTGTTATTTCCGACACTTCTAACACAGCTACGTCAGTCAAAAAATATTCAATATCTGCTTGATCACCCACTATTTGTATATCTGTTGGGGCAATGTATTTTATTTTTGCCTTTACTTGCATCTGATTTTGTGAGTGTTCAAAAAGCAACTCTACTTGGTCTCCTACCTCCATTCCATCAACTACGTGGCGTGCCGTTAAAAGCATAGTAGGAGAAATTAAGAATGCCGTTCCGGTGCCACTCTTTGTAATAACTTTAGCAACAGGCTCTTGAATGTCGCTTGAAAATGAGGTTTTATTTGGAATTGCACCAAAATAGAATAATGCCCAAATCAATAATGGCAGAAATGCTACAGGAATTGCTGTACTTATTGCAATTCTTCTTTGTTTGTTCTTTTCTATTCTTAAAATTTCGTTCTGATTTTCTGAAATTGCTATCATAACTTGTAAATATTATTTCGTTAAATATGCTTTGCGTTTTTGGTTCCAAGTTTTGTCGATTTCGCTTTCATCCGCCAAATCCATCGGACGTTTTTCGTATGCTTCTTTCATTTGGTCTATGTAGGTAATGTCCGTAAGTGGATTGAAATTACCTTTTTCATCGTAGAATACAATGATATTTTTGAGCTCCGTAAGTTCCAATTTTTCATCGGGCGTATCTGCAAACTTAAATTCACTGTTTTTACCAAATTTGTCTATAACTGTTGAAATTTTGTTAGTATCGCTACAAACGATAAAATGAGGAAGATACATGCTTGGCGGCAGTTGTCGCGAAAGACGGATAAAAGGATAATTGGCTTTATTTGCCGTGTTTATACAGGCGTCTCTGTTTGCTTCTTTGGAATTGATAAACGACAGAATATCATAATCCTCCACACAGTTTGTATGGTCAATTTTGGTACGATAATCTTTTAACAAATCGATATAAATTTCCTGTTGAAATTTGCCTGCCAATTTTTCTTTAAAATAATCCATTAGATTAAACTCCGGATTGTTTTTCAATTTTTTCATAGAACGCACTTGTCCGTTCTTGTTCTCAAAAACAGCTTGTCCTTTTTTACATTCTACATCAAAGGAATTTGACGGATAAACTTTAAAAATTGTAATTGTTTCATCTTCTATTTCGGCACGGATATTCAGTTTTCGTCTTGTAAAATTGAAATGACTTGCCTCGCTATCGTCATTGTCAACCGAGCCAATAACTTTCAATAAATCAGTAATCAAATCGTTAAAGAGTTTTATTTTAGGCAATTCATTCACATTTCCTTCTATTCGAATTTCACCCTTTGTGATATGGTTTTTGATGTTAACCAACAAAGCGATAGAAAGGTGCATTTTCATCAATTCCAAAATGTTTTGAAAACGAGCAAAAACGACATTATTTTCTTCTCCTATCCATTTGTATTTGTTATGTAAACATTTTTGTACTTCATTTCTGAGTAAATCGTCCCATTTATTTGAAAATGAAGAAAGTCCAAGACTTTTCCAGTAATTCAAAAGTTTGTCTATATATTCTACAATGTCTTCGAGTACAAATTTTGCATAATATAGATTTTCTGTATTTTGCAGAGCATCATCAACCATCTTGTAAATTCCATCTACAATAATTTTTTGAGCAGTAAGCATATTTCCGCTTATTTTTGAATAGAATTTATCGTTTGAATTGCTTGAAAACAAAGATATTATATATTGCATTTTATCGCCTGTAATATCATTCTTACCGATTTTTTCAACTTCCTGATGCATAGCGATTTGCAAATCATTCTCGTAACCTGTATTCAGTGTTTTAAATGCTTCAATAATTATATCGTCCATTTTTTTAGGAACAATATTTTTGATGTTGGCACGGTTTATCGTAGTTTTTTGGTCATTTTTGTAATATTCTTTAGAATCAGTAAGCCTCTTTAAAAGATTAATAATCAAATCGGAAGCGATATAATCTTGAATATTATCTTTTGGAAATTGAATTGCCGATAATCCAAAAGTTCCATATTTTCCGATAATGGAATTTCCCGCTGCATCAACCAATCGTTCGCGGCGTTTGTCGTAAATTCCTGCGATATTGAGAAATAAATATAAACCTGCAATTTTATAAAGTCCAGATAATTTCTTAATAGAAGGCATACCGTCTTTGTTATCCTGACTTATAAACTGTACAAGCTCGTAGGGTGGTGTCTCAAAACCGGTTTGTACGCCGTTTGTCCATTTTTCAGTATATTTATTTTCCACTTTGTTGTAAAACTCCAAATCGTAAAGCGAACCGTAAGTATTACCGTACATTACTTCAAAACCCCTCATTGTATCGGGATATTTCGGCAGTAAAAATAATCCATACAAATCTTTAATGCCTGGAATCAAATGACGAATCAGGTAACCGAAATCAATAAATGCACCCGAAGCCGTGCCGCCTGTAAAACTTCCCGTAACAAATACGGTGGGTTTAATATTCGGACTATGCGTTGGATTTACTTTATCGTAAGCATTATTGAATTTCTTAATGACAGTATCAAAATTATCACCTCTGTCGTTTGTTCCCCACAGAGCCAAACGCCCGCAAGAGCGAATACCGCCTGCACCCAATCCTGCTGTCAGGACAGTACCCGAATCGGGCAGCCATTTAGGATCATTGCAATATTTTTTTATACCCGAAATCATATTAGCCATGTTATCCAAACTGATATAAACACGCTGAATATCATTACCCGCAGGCGTTCCTGTGGGATAATTGTTCTCATTAGTTTCCAAGTAGAGATACTCTACATTGGCAGGTTTATTTACCTTAAAATTTTCGTAATAGTATTTCTGTACATTTTCGAGAACATATAAACCACTTGTTCCCAGACCTATTATAATTGTTGGTGTTGTCATATTTATTAATTTTAAAAAGTTATTTTATTGAAGTTGATAATTGAAATTGTGTTACTATAAAAATTATGATTGAAGCAATAATGCTTATCAAATGAGAGGAAATTGCCAAATAAAACTTTGGATTTTCCCAGTGAAACGAATCTATTCCATTTCGCTTGAAGAAAAAGAACAGATAAATACTAAAAATCACATAGTAGAATATCAAACTCCACATAAATGCGAGTTTCAGTTTATATTCTTTGGGCAGTTTTTCATTTTTTACATACATTCTTTTGGAAAGAATTGTCCAAAGTAGCCAAATTATTGCCATGCTTAGCAGTACAAAAACGGCTATTCTGCCAAATACAAAAGGTAGATTTGTGTAATCGGTCTTGAAAAATAAATCTATTAAAAATTCCATATCTTATATATTTTTTGAGTTATTATTAAAACATTCCGTCATCAGAGGTTTCAACGTTGCTATTATTATTGTTTGACGTTTTTTGATTATCGTTGTAATTATTGTTTGAAGGGGTTTGTATTGGTGGTTTCTTTCCCATCTTTTTAACGATAAAGTAAATACCAATACCGGCACCAATCAACAAAAGCAAAATAAGCAACCACCCCGCAGCACCATCTGAACGAACTTCAATAAAAGTAGTATCAGAACTTGCACCATTTGTTCCTGAAACCGTAATCCTGTATTTTCCACTTGATAAGCCATTAATACTTACAGAAAAGTTTTTAGTTTTTATTGGTTTCTGTTTATCTTTCATTTTTGTGCCGTCTGTTCCTGAAATACTTACAGTAAATGTAGTATTTTCATCGCAATCGGGACATCGCCAACTAATATTTACCTTTTCTCCTTTTATTTCGTTGGGCTTTTTGCTTGTGCCTACCGGTGAGGTGATTTTTATTTTGGTATCTTTAACTATATTCAACTTTATGAATGCGGTATCAGGAACTAAATTACAGTCGCTTGCCGATACTACAATTTGATACATTCCATTTTGTGTAAGTTTCAATGGTATGGATTCTGTTTTAATCGCATCAATATGGTTTGTGTAAGTATTTCCATCATAACCTTCTATATGTACCGAATATTCTAAATCCGGTTTGCATTTAACGCAAGCCCAAGTTAAAGTAAATGATTCATCATTAATTTCCAATTCGGCACCTTTTTTTGTTTGAGAAGGAAATGTAATTGTAATTCCACTTCTTATCGGTTGAAATACAGGTGGGGTATATGTAGAAATACTAACTCCGGATGTTAAGGATAACAGAAATTTCTTATCAGAACCAAATGCTATTTTCGTCCAGCCGTTATCGGTAACTTTATTGGTTGTAGTATTATATTGGGTAATTAAATCTTCCAAATATGTTTTCCCTTGGTAATTAGCTGTTCCATTTGGACCATAATCGTCATTTACATTGTCGGTAATTTCAATTAGCAGGTAATCGTTAATTCCGCGTTTTTTGGCAAATTCGGCAATTTTTGCTCTTGCCAAAGTCAGATAAGTCCAATTATCTCTGGGCAACCATACAATTGAATTAAGTATATTGTCAATATCATTAATGGGGTCATTTACTGTTTTAAGAATAGGAATGATATTGGCAGATGTTTGCAAATCGCCAAAAGCATTAACAGCTACCTTGTCATTAGCTTGCAGTTTATAAAAATGCAAATCAGCTAAATTACCACCAACAACTGTCCCATTGTTAACAGTTCCTGTGGTAAAAATATCTTTTAACGCTATTTTTGCATTATCCAGCTGGTAAGATTTAACCGATTTAGAAACATCGACTAAAACAAAGATGTTTTTCTGTGCATTTAAACATAATACACTAAAAACAAGTGTAAAAATAAATAGAAACCTTTTCATATTGTTATTTTTTTAGGTGTTATTACTAATCCGATTATTGTACCAAGAACACAAATTACAATTGTCCAAGCAATCAAGTATATGTTATTTTGAAATGAAAGCAACGCATCATCAAGAGCAGAAAGATAATCATCAACGCTTGTTACGGCAGGATAAATTGTTGCGCCGCTTTCTTCAAACTTCTTTATTACAATGCCATCACCATCTGTAGAATAATCAACTATATGAGTATTTTCGGGTGTATAATATTCGGCAAATTCTGTATCATCGTAGAAAAAACTATCAATTTTAGCATAATTTTCATCGCCATCAGAAATTAAGATTAATAGTTTGTTTTTGTAATTGGTGTTTCCTTTACTCTCTTTGGTAAAAAGCCACATTTTCCAAATTGCTTCACAAATTGGCGAACCATTAACAGGTTCATCGGGCGTTAAAATTGAGTTCAAAGCATTTTTCGCTTCTCCCGGATTGTTGAATGCGTAATTTCTACCTGCTTTCAATTTGGATGACGTTTTTGTATTCATAATCTCCTTAACAGGAATGCCACTATTGGGCACCCATGTATCAGGCAATCCATTCAATGTCGTAATAATGATTTCATTATTATCGCCTAATTTGCTAAAAGTCTTATCTAATGCGTTATATGAATTGGTTACATCCATGCTGCCTGAGTTGTCAAAAACAAGCGAAATAAGATTTGTGCCCTTGTTTAACGAAAATAACAAAAACAAGAAACCAATCAACGGTAACAGATAATAGATTTTGTTTTTGTTGAATGCCTTGTTTATAAAAGGAATATTATTCCTTGCTTGTTCGGCAGAAATGGGTTGGCTGGTGATTTCATTAACTTTTGTCTTTTCCCAGTAGCTTCGCAAAACAGCAAAAGAAATTATTGGTACAATAAAAGCAATCATCAGAGAAATAATAAATGCCAATTCCAAATGTGATGCATCAAACAGATTTTTCGACCAACAATAACATATTATTGACACCAAAATCAATGCTATTAATAAAGAAACGACGATTAACGTTCGATGTATCATAAAAACCTTCCTTAATCGCCCTGTCTTGTCGAATATCTTTAATCCGACAAAGGTTAGTAGCCATATTGCCGCCAGTGTTATGACCGGAGTTAGAACAGCCCAAAGAATATCAGTTTCTTTTGCATACTGCCCAAATTTCAGAAAAAATTGTACTATGTCGTTCATATTTATATATTTAAGTTTATTTGATTAAGACTTTCGTTTTTGTCATATCTTCAAATTCGGTTTTCATACCGTATGAAATAATTTCTACTATATCATCTTGTTTTAGATTTTTCACAATCGAGTATGGAAGCGAGGGCCGTCCATCAACAGATCCTGCATTATTGCTATCAATACTGGTAAAAATTCTCACTTCGGAAATTTCAGTAATCCCTATTTCTTTTGCATTATTGTTTATTTCAGCAATCATGTTTCTAAATTCACTTTCTATGTTTACAACATCAACATTTTCGATAAACTTCGATAAGTTTCTATATGATTCACATAGAATAAGAATGCTGTTTGTAAATATTTTCAATTTGCTAATACTTTGCTTTTTAAAAGCATTCAATTGTTCTATTTCGTTATTAGATTGGAAACAGTTTTTTAAATCTTTATTCTGAATGACAATGTCAGTGTCTATAATATCGTTGCATATTTGTTTCCATTTCTCTATATCTACTGTTTTTAATAATGTCTGTTGCAATAATACAGACATTATTTTTGCAATTTCTATATCGGCATTGTCTGTTTTTTTGTTTGCAATTTTCATAATATTTTCGCCGAAATCAATATAACTAACTACTTTCCCTGCATACTCTTTCAGAATATCTGCTTTTCTTACTTTCTCTAAAATTACGGCATTGGCTTTGTTTTGTTCTTCTATCTCTTTAAGTTTGTCTGCAAATTGTTGGTCTTTCTTTTTGATTTTTTCTTCAGTTTCTTTACCAATATTAGTAATTTGCCTTTGATGTATTGTTTCTTTTTCTGATAGCTGTCTTTGAATTGCATTATACTTTTCTAAAAGCAACTTTTTCTCTTTTTCAACCATACCTTTATCATGCTTTGTTTCTTCAAAATCTTTTAGCAATCGTTTATAGTTTTCAAATTTTTCTTTATACTCTTGCATTTTTTTTGAAGCCTCATGAGGCTTATGTATAATTTTTATTAAAAGAAAAATAACAAGTAGAAGATTGATGCCAATTAATATAATTGTTTTCAAATCAAAAAAAATTATTTCTTCTCTAATGTCATCTATATTGTACCATATTGTAGGTGCATTAGGAATAATCAATCTCACAGTATTTCCTGCGAAATCACCTATTTTTCCAGTTTTGTGATCAAATTTGATTTTCTTATCGTCTGTGTATAATTTTATTTTTGAAATTATTTTTTTTAGCTTTTTAATATCAAGAAAATAGGATGAGTTTTTAGAGTAAATAAAATTCCCTTTTTGAGAATAATAACTCAAATCAACATTTTCAACAGAGTCAACACTATTAGAGCATTCAAAAGATTCATTATTAACAATTATACTATACCATATTATAGAATCTACTCCTTTTTTTGAAAGGGAGCTTATTCTATATATTTCATTTTCATAAAACTGTATTTGGGAGTTATTATTCGATAATTTTTTATCAGTGTTAAATTTCACATAACCAGTACAAAAAAGAAAATTAATAACGCCAAACAATACTACAATTATTAAAACTATCCTTTTCATATCATCTAATTTTTAATTTATTACCCAAGTATAGTGTTTATCGTTAGCATCAGTAATTTCTTGGTCTGCCACTGCTCCTTTTTCTTTTAACAAATCTGTTGCCATTTTTACAGAACAACACACATCGTCATTTTCATAAACCTTTATTCCTATTCTTTCACTTTCTTGCACGAGTTTTATTGATGCAACTTTACTAAACTTGTGTCTTTGATTTTCAGCAATAACCGTTTTGCAATCATTGCTCATTACTTGATAGAAATTCACTTTATTTCCACTATCAAAATTGAAACGGTCTTTAAAATTTATTATCTTTTGCGTAGATTTGATTTTTTCTTGTTCTCTATCCATAAAAGGGGTTCCTGCCTCAAGCAAATTTATAAAACGAAGATCTTTTTTGTCTAATGATTCTGTTTTAGTAAAACCAAAATTTGCTGATGTTTTTAAATTATTCAATTTTATGCAGTTATTGTTTACACCATACCAACAGGCACCTTCGGCTACCGCTGTTTTTGCTGCACCAATTTTATCTAAATTTATTATTTCAAAACACGATGTTGTACCAGTAACTGTATTTTCAATATTCGGAAAAGAGCTACTTCTACCCGACAAAATAACTTTGTCTATTTTGAAATTACCTGTGATTTTCATCACTTCGTTTATAGCATCACTCACATTGGCATATATCAATTGTGAAAAATATTGATTCTGTAGTATACAATGCCTTGACTTTGATTTAAAAATGCGATAAAAATTTCCTTCAACATCAATTGAAATATTTTCGGAAAGCAAATCAGATAAAAGAATATCCAGATCTGTTGCAGATATTAATTCACTTTTTCTTTGATTTTGAGTTATTTTCTTTTTTATGCCAAATGAAAACTTTATTAAATCTTCTTTAACTCTATTGTACTCTTGTTCTGATAGTTTTGCCTTAGTAGTATCATCAAAAACATTAATTCCTTGCAAACCTGGAATTTCAGATGTAAAATCAAAAATGCTTTTTAATATGCAATAGTCTATCGAATCGCCTCCAATACCATATCCTATTTTTGATAAGACCTTTACTTCATAGGTATCATTAGTCTCTTTGTTAATTTGCGCGACGGTGGTGTTTATTGTTGCCCCTCCCATATCAAACACTAAAATTATCTCATTATTCTTAATATTCTTACAGTCAAACTGTTCGTTTAAACTTGATTTATTAGACAAGTAATAAAAAAGAATTGCTTCTGCTTCATGAATAAATCGAATTTCTTTAAACCGTTCTAAATTTTCAATGCAAAAGAGCATATCTTTAATTTTTGTTGCCGTGTAATTATTTGGAATCGCAACTACAGCTCTTTTCGCTTCCTCTAATCCTATAACATTATTTTCATCAACTTGTAAAACATCATTAAAAGTCTTGTTTACAAGTATTGCTGCCAAATCTTTTCCCTCTTTGCATACTTCTACATTCTTATCTTTAAAGCCTAATAATTTTTTTATTGATCGAAAACCGATGTAATTATCGGTACTCCCAATTCTACTTTCTGCCTCGTCACCATAAAATGTGGTTTCAATATTTTTCTTATCAAAAACTAAAACCGACGGAGTAATCTGATTACCTTTTCTGTTTTTCAAAACACCAATGTTATGATTATCATTTCCAAAAGCAATAGAAGAACCTGTAGTGCCGAAGTCTAAAGCAACCCAAGAATCGCCTAAATTTTCTCCAATTAAAAATTCGTAATTTATCGTTTTGCGGATGTTTGTAACTTTAAGAAAAATATTTATATAGAATTTTATTAATTGAGGATGTGATAGATTTATATAATTATCTATCTGATATATTTTTACTATAAATGATGTACAGTTACTTAACATTAATTCATAATCGGAATGATACTCCTTACTATCTTCGCTATCTTCTTTAAGCGAAATTTGAAAACCTTCCGGAAGTATTATGTTATCCAATTTTACACTAATTGTATTCTTCCTATTAAATGGATTTTTTACCAATTTATAGAAAATGAAATAATTAACTTTGATAACATATTCAGAAAAACCCCATACTAAATAATCACATTTTATTCTACCATTTTTATTATAATCTGTTCTCTCAAATGAATCCAAAAAATTATCTACTCTACAATCAATATCAATTGGTTTTCCTAAAATAATTAGTGTGATTACAATAGTCAGAATAAATAATATAGCTACAACAAATATCATTTTTTAGCCCCTGAATAAAGATATATTCCCATTATTATTGCAATTTTTGAAAACAAAAAAAGTGCTGCAAAAATATACAAAAACACATATAGTATATAATTGTTGAAAAATATTATCAATTTTACAAAAAAAGTGAAAAATAATATCTAAATCGTTGTTTATTAATACTGTTTTTTAATTACACAGATGGCAGAATTATCTTTAACCTTTCATCTCCGCTATTCCCGCATCGTCAAACTTATCCTTTTTCTTTCCAAATCCACTTCCGTTACTTTTACCCACACTTTTTGGTTTAACTTCACTACGTCGGTAGCATTTTCTACATAATGGTTTGCCAACTGACTGATATGTATCAAACCGTCGTTGTGAACGCCAATATCTACAAAGCATCCGAATTTGGTAATGTTGGTAATGATGCCCGGCACACGCATCCCCACCGTTACATCATTAATGGAACTGATAGATTGGTCAAATTCAAAGGCTTCAAACTGTTCACGAGGGTCGCGACCGGGTTTGGATAACTCTTGCAAAATATCCTGTAATGTAGGAATCCCTACTTTATCTGTAATAAACTCACTCAATTCAATTTGTTTGCGCAACGCTTCATTTTTAATGAGTTCCGGAATTTGTGTATCCAACCGTTTAGCCATTTTGGCTACAATATGATAGGATTCAGGATGCACCGCGCTCGCATCCAACGGATTCTCAGCACCATGGATACGCATGAAACCCGCCGCCTGCTCAAACGCCTTCTCTCCAAATCTCGTCACTTTTTTCAATTCCTCTCTGTTTTTAAATGCGCCGTTGTTGTTTCTGTATTCCACAATATTCTGCGCTAATACAGGCCCAACTCCGGATACAAACGATAACAACTCTTTGCTTGCCGTATTGAGTTCCACTCCCACTCTGTTCACGCAACTTTCCACTACTTCCTGCAAACTTTTCTGCAACAACTGCTGGTTAACATCATGCTGATATTGACCCACTCCAATAGATTTCGGGTCAATCTTTACCAATTCTGCTAACGGGTCCATTAGTCGGCGACCAATAGAGACCGCACCACGCACAGTAAGATCGAAATTTGGAAACTCTTTTCGCGCCACTTCAGAGGCAGAATAGATAGAGGCGCCGCTCTCGTTCACCATCACAATGGTTATAGGTTTCTCGCTACACTCAAAAGGGATGTAACGCACAAAGCTTTCCGTTTCTCTTCCGGCAGTGCCGTTTCCAATTGCAATGGCTTCTACTTCAAATTTTTCTACTAAATCACGTAGAGTGTCGGAAGCGGCTTTGTATTGCGGTTCAGGCGGGTGCGGATAGATGACGTCATGCGCCAGCAGTTTCCCTTGTTTACTCAAAACCACAACTTTGCAACCTGTTCTGAAACCCGGGTCAATCGCTAATGTCGTTTTTTGTCCTAACGGCGCCGCCATCAACAACTGCCGCAAATTGGTGCCAAAAACAGCAATCGCTTCTTTATCGGCTTTCTCTTTAAAAAACTTACGCATTTCTGTTTCCATTTGCGGCTGAAGCAGTCGTTTGTACGAATCTTCTATTGCGAGCGACACTTGCTCTGCACAAGAGTTATATCCTTTCAAAACAAATTTCTTGATTTGAAAGACTGTTTTTTCAGCATCCGGCTCAATGGAGAGGCGCAAAAATTTCTCCTCTTCTCCTCTGAACATTGCCAATATTCTATGAGAAGGCGCTTTGCATAGCAACTCTTTTGTGTCAAAATAGAGACTGAAATTACTCCCTTCCGCTTCTTTGCCTTTTACAACCTTTGAAGCAATGACGGCAAATTTTGTAAACGAATCGCGCATTCTTACCCGCACAGCAATATCTTCACAAACCCATTCAGCAATAATATCTCGCGCCCCATGCAAGGCTTCCTCAACATTATTCACTCCTTTTTCAACATCAACATACTGTTTTGCAATTTGATAGAGTTGATGAGGTTTCTGTTCATATATGATAATGGCAAGAGGCTCCAAGCCTTTCTCAATGGCTACAGTGGCACGGGTTTTCCGTTTTGGACGATAAGGTAAATACAGATCCTCCAACTCGTTCATTGTTTGCGCATTGTTAATCTGTTTCGCCA
>JAITUN010000215.1 GCA_031286285.1 Bacteroidales bacterium
ATACTGCGTTGTCTACACTTGTCGTATTAATAGCAATATTTATCTTTGGTGGCGAAGTTATCAGGGGCTTCGTATTTGCAATGATTGTCGGTATAACTGTTGGTACCTACTCTTCTATATTCATTGCATCACCGCTATCATTTGACTTTAGCAAAAGAAAAGAAACTATAAAAGATCTAAAAAATAAAAAATAATATATCTGTATAATCTGGTTAATTTATCATGTTTTAAAAAGCAACAAATTCCTTTTAGGAGTTTGTTGTATTTTTATAAAAATTGCTGACGATTTAGAACGTTGTTTGTTTTGCGTGCATAACCTCTAAAATTTAGTGATTATCCTTAACCCACATTGCAATTTTCAAGTCATCACAGCTTGGTACATCAAATATTCCATTTTTTTCATTTCCGCTTTGTGTACTACAAATTTTCGTTTTGAGAATGGTTGTATTTTGTATTTTAGTTTTTGGTAAATTGCTAGTACTTTTGGGTTTGGCTCGCTACAACGACGTATAAAAATAACTTCTTCATAATTGTTTTGAGCCGTTGTTGTTACAGCTTTTTGAGTGTTTAGCGTACGAACAATTTCTTTCCAGCAAAAATTTATCGAAGTTTCAACTTTTTCATTATCATTATCCTTGCTCTGCTTATTTGTTAGAGTTTGTTTATTTGCGTTTATTTCTTCAGAGCGTTTTAGCTGAAAACGTATCGTATTTACAACCCAATATGCTAATAATCCGAGATTTAGATGAGCCATTGTAGCATCGTCTCTTTTATGATAAATTGGGCGTAGGTCGAGGTCGGTTTTGAGTGTTCTGAAACACGATTCTATCTCACGAATTACGTTGTAGCCTTCCCATACGATGGTTTCTGTATCATCTAATGAAGTTCGCAAAAAATATGTGCCGCTACGTTGGTTCACATCTACATTATCTTTGATGCACCACGACAACGATTTTACTTTGCGAATTTCAGTATCTACATTAGTTTTTCTTTTTCTAACTACTTCTGTTTCAACATCATAACTAATATCATAGTATTTATGTATGGACTGATATTTTTGTTTCAAACGTCCTATTCGTTCTAAAACTTTTTGTTCTATTTTTATGCCACTTTTCTTTGATAATGAAGCACTTATCGCTTTTAAGCCACTTTCAAATCTTTCTTGAAAACGATTGTTCATAGATTCTTCTTTCTGACGTTTACCTTCACTTTCTACTTTCAAAAAATAATCATTATATTGCTCACTTTCAACCTTTTGTAAACTTATTTTCTGATGTTTTTTGTCTTCTACCTCAACTATTTTCGAACCCTCAACTATTTTATACTTCTTTAATTTACTGCGACTTACGCAAATATAATCAAATTCGTTATCTGTAAGCATTTTAAGATTGTCTTTCGTTGCGATGCCGGCATCTATCACCACTATTGCCTTTTTCGCTGTTTCTGAGGTTTTATTACGAAGATTTTTCACTATATTTTCCAATGTTTGAGGATCCTGCATGTTGCCAGAAAAAATGCAGGAGTATTTTATAAAGCCTTCTACGTTGATAACCATTGCTAATACCACAATTTTGCAGTCGGAACGTTTCTCTTTTGAACGTCCGTATTTTGCCAATTTGCTGTGTTTAATTTTGCCCTCAAAATAGGTATTTGTAAGGTCGAAAAGATATATCTTATCCTGAATATCAAAGAGTTGATTGGTCTTGACAGATAGATATTTTTCTATTTCATTTTTATGTTCGAATAATTTTAGCGAACTCTTGTATAATCTGTCTTTTGTCAGTTTTTCGAGCGGATATTGTGTGATTTCGCAGACGGCAGAATTTTCTCGAATCCAACGTGTAGTTTCCAGTTCTGACGCAGGATACACAGCACGACTGATGATTTGAGTTATTGCCAAACGCATAGATTCGTCATCGAAACCTATTTTTGTCAGAAAACCCAGCAGTTGCAACTGTTCCAACGCTTGATAGCAAAGCCATTCACTGCCTATTTCGCGAACATCGAAATTACGAATACTCTCAGAATCAACCATACGACGTTGTTTGACGGTAGGAGGCTTTGTTTTTTGCTGTCCAATATCAATCCTGTTTTCGTTAACAAGACGTCCCCAATACTCTTCAACCAACTGATTTACAATTGCTTCGTTGTCGGGTTTTATCTCAAATAATTGACTTTGTCCAAGAGACTCTTCGTAGCGATTACAAAGAATACGACGAATTTGATTAAGTTGTTCTATATCAACTAATTTGTCAATAAATCCAACGTTTAACAAGGTTTTGTGCGAAACTCTACCTCTTTCATCGCGATAGCTTTCTACCAATCGATAATAGCCTTCAGTTTTTGAAGTCGCAGGATTATGTCGTAACGAAAATTTAAAATACATTTTTGACGCCTTTTTTGACGCTGCAAAATTAACACATAAAACGTTGATATACAATACCCCCTGTGTACTACAAAACAACTTCTTAAAAATATGACAATTCATAATCAACAACTTATGATTTTACAAGCATAAAAATAACTGAAAAATTATCAAAAAAAGTGAAAAAATACCCGTTTTTTCCTGTTTTTTTGATATAAAGCTGCAATGTGGGTTAATAAAAGTTTAGAAAGTAGTACTTTTTAATTCTATAACGGGCTACTTGGTGATTATCATTTATTTGCTTGTAAATTGCATGTTTATGTGGATATTTAAAGGTAATTTGAATGTTTTTGACATCGGTTTTGCGAATTTGGATTCTTTGTTTGCATTGTCGCGGCTGATATTTTTATTTCTTGTTCCTGCGATTACGATGAATATGTTTTCGGGCGAATTTAAGAGCGGAACTATGGAACTTTTATTGACGCGTCCGCTTACAGAGCTGCAAATCGATG
>JAITUN010000219.1 GCA_031286285.1 Bacteroidales bacterium
AGTGCCTGTTGGCGAAGGATTTGCTGTCCATCCATTGGTAAATGTTACGGGTGTACAATCATCAAACCCATAAGATAGTGCAACATCACCCGGGCCACGGTAACCGCCTCCGGGTTCAGAATAAAGTGTCGCGTCTAATGGTACCTGCGGCATCTGCTGAACCACCTGGGATTTACCTTGCAAAGCCGCTTTCATAGTTAAATCTTGAGCATTTAAGCTCCATGCAAAGAACACTAACAGCGCCATGCAAACTGATTTTGTAAAGATTTTTTTCATAATGAAATTAATTTAAGTTAATAATATTTTTTAGGTTTTTAATTTACACAATTAACGCGCAAAAATATATATTTTTTAATATAATAAGAAGTAAAGGTTTTTTTCAGGGCAAAATCATTAAAAATTTTGATATGTTTGATAAAAAAAACTCGTTATACAATGCAACGCATTGAAAAACAAAGAATAATTCCTTTTCCGTAGGCGGAAAAGGTGGCATTCGGCGGCAGGTATTACTTGCCTGTTTGTATTTCTTCCCCGCCGCCGAATGACGGAAAAGGTAAAGATTTCTCGCTGTGCGAACGCATTGTCATTCCGAATGTAGCGTTAACGAAGTGAGGAATCTTTACCTTTTTCTTAAAAAGGAAAAGGAAATAGCCTTTTTTTTTAAAATTATTCCTGAAATAATGAGTAGTAGGATCTCATACTTCTTATTTCTGCCTGCACCACCTCCTTAGTAACCATATCAATCAAATAGGCAACTACGCTGCAATGGTCAATCTTAACAGGAATATATGAATTTGGAAAACTATTTTGATAAGCTATTTTAAATGTAGTAGTGTATTTTGATTGGGCGTTTACCATACCGTTTGGAGTCAGTGGGGTACCGTAATTTCCGTTAAATCCTGTTCGCAGCATGTGGTTGTGAATATAATCGGGAATAGTTACGCCATTATCTATTTGTCCGGAAATAATGTTGTCTTGCTGTAAAACTAAACAGAGTTGTACAGGATTGGGCAATTCTTTTATAATAGTAACTATCACTTCTGCTTCAACCTCTTTTTGCACTGTGTCCACATTGCACTTCAGCTGTATTCCGGCTCTCACATTATTCCTGTCAATACTTTTGATTGCGTTGCGCCACCTTGCCCTGTCAAGACCTAATTCATTGTCACTAAATATTTTTTTTCTGTTGATGGTTGCTTTGGGCAGTCCGCCAATTTTAAAATCATCGCAAAGCCTTTCACCCATAGGGGTTTTGTAGTCCTTGTCGAAAGGAGCGCTTCCGGCATTAGCAAGACTGGTACAATGGATCGCAGTAACAATAATCGTGGAGTCCTCTTCCATGATAGCTTTAAGTTCGCGAGCGCCTTCCGGACAATAGGTGCAACGATGACCTGTAAACTCTTCAATATAGATTTTTTGAATCACAGTTTGAACATAAGCAGTATCCCATGGGGTTACTTCAACCTGTCCAATGATTTGAAAAACCTCTTTTGAGGTGTCTATTTTGTTGCAGGAGAAGAGGAGGATAGATAATGTGGTGAGGAGTAGTGGGATTTTTTTCATCTTGTTTGATTTTTTGAAGGATTCCTCTCTGTGATTCTCTGTGAATTCTCTATGCTACTCTGTGTCATCTCTGTGTAACTCTGTGTAATTAAATCTTTAAAAGTTTCACAGAGTACCACAGAGGGGGTACAGAGAGCCACAGAGATTGTTTTGTCAATAGATTGTATTAGCATCATTATAGATTTTAAAACGATGTTGTTACCGATAATCCTACTCCGTACGAGGCGGGTACAGTTCTGCATACGCCTCCCACGCACAAAATCCCCGCACGGGTTTTACCGAAATTGAGCGCAATACGCGTGGTTTTGTAAACAAAAGCTACTGCCGCATTAGGATAATGCAATTTCTTCTCGTTTCCGAAATGCCACTGATCGCTCACCGTGATAAACCACTTAGGCGAAATGGAATACTCTAACAACATAAACAACCAACTCCCTTTGTCCTTATCTTCCAAATTGTTCTTCTTATTAATTATCAAATATTGGTTTTCTAATCTAAGAGCATGAATATCATTAATTTTATAAGTTAATTCAAAACCGATATGGTTTCCTTTGAGCATTCCTGTTTTTCCCTGTAAAACCATGTTGTAGTTAATATAGTTGTACATAAGCATCAACTTCCAGTGTTTGTCAAAGCGGCGGGAAATATCGAAACCAATATCCTGATACAGCAGATTTTTCCCAAACCCAAAGAATCTTGAGGTATAACCTTCTGTACCGGTTACTGTTCCTATAGTATCGGCAAGTGGAACAAACGTTTTTTGCAGGTCGTGAAAACGGGCATAGTTCAAAGTAATATCTGTGCCGTACCGTCCTCCGATTTTTGTTTTTTTAGGAATTTGGTAATTTACCTGTGCCTGTGCGCCGATCTGTCCGTTGGGTTGGCTGGCGTAGCTGTAGTTTCCAAGCAGTTGATATGAATATTGGCGATTGATTGCAGGAATGTAGTTTAACATCAGCGCTGCATAAGCGGGAGCGGCATCTCGTTGCGCCCGAAAGTCCATATTGTCGGCACGTAAGAAAGAAGCCGAAACGCCCAAGCCTTTCATGGAATAGGAAGCCGACATAAGCAAAGCCTCTCCTTTTTTATAGATATAATCGTTGGAAAAATTAGGATCGTTCACTTTTGAAGCGTACTCTCCTTCAAAACGAAATCCTTTTATTCCAAAATTTAATCGTGTTGCCCAAGTGGCTACATTTTGCGGAATATTTTCAGCAGAGATCACCCCCTGGCAGTGGATCATATTAGGTTGATCTGTGGGCTTAAATTCAGAGATTGCATGGTTATTGTAATAATCGTAATATTTCAGGGTATCAATATAGATATTAAACATTTTATCATCTGTTTTTTCGAATCGGCTGACAAAACTGCCGCCCACTGTTAATGTAACGCCGTTATCAGAAAGTTTGGGGATCATATCGGCAAGTGCAAATTCGGCATCTAATCCACGTACTTGATCGTTTCGTTTAATATAGTCAAAGTTAAAGTTATGGCGTTCAATTCCCCACACCCCTTTAACTTGGATCCCTTTCCAAGGGGTTACTTTTACTCTGCCGCCGAGCAAACTGTTGTCAATACCCAGATTCCTATCTTCGTAGGCGCGCAAGGTCAAGCCCTGTCCGAACTGTTCGTAGAAGTAACCGCCGGTAACTTGTACAAAGTTGTTTTTATAATCGGCAAAGAAATAAGTAAGTCCTTGTCCTTGATAATGTATATCCTGAAAATCAATGAGAGGATAGAGGTAGAACTCATATCTTGCACCGGCAGAAAACCCGCCGTTGGTATAGTTGAGGTTGAGCCATGCGTTGCCCCTCACTTTCGAGTCCACTTCCCGTGCGCCTATAGTTGAATCCGGGATATAGTACATTCCGTTAAAAGAGAAGTCTCCGCTGATAGTTCCTGAACCTACACGAATTTGGGAAAATGTGGGGGTATATAGCAGAAAGCACAAAGCAGAAAGCAGAAAGAAATTTTGAATTTTGAATTTTGAATTGCTCATTTAACCATTTATCATTAACCATTAACCACTAACCACTAACCATTAACCACTAACCACTAACCACTAACCACTAACCACTAACCACTACTCACTACTATATTTTTTAATAAGTTCAAACACTTCAGTTTCGGAGCCTGGTGCGTAGGAAGTGTGCGACCATACAATTTCGCCGTTGCCATTTAGGAGGCAGAGGAACGGGACATCCACCACATTCATAGCGCGTTTTAAATCCCAGTTAATATCTTGCAAAACAATATAGTCCCAGCCTTTTCCACTTACAAAGGGCGCTACTTTTGCTGAGGTTTTTGTGTCGTCAATAGAGATCGCATAAAGTACTACGCCGGTCTCTTCCTGCCACTCTTCATATAGATCGTTGATTGCCATAAGTTCAGAAACGCAGGGTTTGCACCATGTTGCCCACAGACTTATCAGTACAGGTTTTCCATTATTTTGGATATTTTTTGTGTTAAAAATTTTTCCGTCTAACGTTTTTATGTCCACGGAAGGGAGTGTCGCTTTGGCTTTTTCTTGAGCAAATCCAAAAGCTAAAGAGCTAATAAATAGCAGAATTAGGAATGTTTTTTTCATTTGGAATATTTTTTTTCATTGCGGTCGCGAAAATACACAATTTTTTTTAGCCGTTTTTTAGCCCTGATTTGGGTTAAGAAAAAGTTTGAGGCGCTATTTTTTCAATTTGATTAGTATTGTGGATTATTTTTTAACCGCAGAGGCGCAAAGATTTTACGCAAAGAGCGCAAAGAGATTACAACAAAATGATTATAAATTATTTACCACTCTTCTAATACCATTTTTAAATAAGACTGTATTGAAATTTAGCAACAAACCTAATTTACAATTGCTTAATTTTAAATAGGATAAACCATATTTTTTGATTTCGTAATAAAGACATTCTTCATAAGCGCTTTCTAATAAACCGGGACCTAATACTTTATGTATTTTTATTCCCAAGTCTAAAATAATTTTTGATAATTCATTCTCTGTCATAGAATTTCATTTTTTTTTCAGCAAAATCTTTGCGCTCTTTGCGTAAAATCTTTGCGCCTCTGCGGTTAATAAATTTTACAAAAATAAACGATACGACACTTTATTAACTGTAGATTTCAATCTACGGTGATGAGATGACTCAAGACACAGATACTAAACCCCGCATGGGGCGATACTTATGCAGGAAGATAGTGTCGTCCCTGCGGGACTTAAGTGTTTACTTACAAATACCTTAAAACGCCTCAAAGGAAAAACAAAAGATCGATGAATGTGGAGTAAGGTGTACTATTGTTCCCAAATCAATTCCTGTACAATGAAATCCAAGTATAAACCGGATAGTGGTCAGAAACAGAAATGTTTGAACCTACAGTATGCCCGTACGATTTATAGGCTTTGTCGTGTAAGATATAGTCAATCCTGAACTTGGGAAATGTTTCACCTATATAGGTTTGTCCCATCCCCTGTCCGCTCTCTCTGAATGAATCTTTCAAGTTTCTAACCACTTTATTGTAAGCAAAAGAAGCGGGAGAATCGTTCAAATCCCCGCAAAAGATAATGAAGTGCGGACATTTTTTTATATGTTGCTTCAATACCTTTGCCTGACTATTTCTGATTTCGTATGCTAACTCTAATTTTTTGTATAATATATTAACTTTTTTCTGCCATTTTGGATCGTTCATCGGATTTATTATCAGTTGTTTTCCCATTTCATAATCCTCATCTTCAAAATGGATAGATGCCAAATGGCAATTGTAAACTCGAACCGTATCGTTTTTGTGTTTAAAATCTATATATGTGGCGATTACTGTACTATCCGGCATCTCCACAATCCCTTTCCCAACGATTTTATTCTTTGAAAAAGTGGCAAAACCATAATAAAAATCATCTCTGTTTGCCGTAAAATATTCAAAATGGAAGTTCTTATCTTTCAATTTTAAAATGGAAAGCAATGTATCGGTAGTGTTAAAATTCAGTTTTCCTGATTTATCGTAAAAATATTCTTGAAAGCAGACAATATCCGGTTGTTCTTCATATATATATTGAAGAATTTTATTTTTGTTTTGGTTGCGCAGTTTTTTATCTTCGGTATCGTACAAACCAAATAATTTCACGTTGTAACTCATCACTTTAACACAATTAATGCAGCGTGTGGGTTTTTCCGATTCTTTCAGTTGATAATGCTTGTCAATATTTCCTACATTTAATATAATTAAGGAAAGCGAAATTAAAGAAAACGGATATTTTATGGGAAGCCACAGCAGAACAAAAAGAGCGTTTACAGCTAAAATATAGATAAATCCAAGTCCGCAAAAGGCAACGAAAGAGCTCCATGTTGGCGGAACATATTGTGCTAAAAAAGCAAGAAGTAATCCCAAAGCCGCCACACAATTGAGAAGGAACAATGGAATAATGAGTAGTTTTTTGAATGAAAATGAGGATTTTTTTTTCTTTTTTTTGAGTGGCATAGAAATTATTGATTAGCAATTTTTAAGAGAGTTTCGGTCATTTTTTTCCAGTCATACTTCTCTTTTTCTTTTTTACAATTTTCAATGAAAGAAGATTCCTGATTATTGTCGTAAAAATCACAAATAGCGTCTGCGATTGCCGTAGGATTGGTTTGTACCACATAACCGCATTTTCCGTGCGGGACAATCTCTGCCAATCCGCCCACATTCGTTACAATCATTGGCTTCTCGAAATGGTAGGTAATCTGTGTAACTCCGCTTTGCGTGGCGGTTTTGTATGGCTGTGCTACCAAGTCGCAAGCACTGAAAAAAAGATTAACCTTACTGTCGGGAATAAAATCATTGAATAATAAAATTTTAGCATCTAAATTGTTACGCTTTATTATTTCTAAATAAGTTTGAGCATCTTCGTAAAACTCACCGGCTACTAAAAGTTTTATGGGGAGTTGTTTTATTCTTTCATCTGCAAGCGCTTCTATCAATAGATCTAATCCTTTGTAGGCGCGAATAAACCCGAAAAAAAGCAAATAATTTGTGTTTTCATCTAAATTCAGCAACTTTTTTGCTTCATTTTTTGGTAATAATTTGCCATAATGGTCATAAATGGGATGCGGAGAAAAAGTTTTCGGTTTATTTTTTTTATCAAATATATTAATATCTGTTAAAACAGATTCGGACAAAGAGACAAAAGAGTCCACATTTTTCACGTAATATTTTGGAAACAACTTGTCTAATAACGAAGGCTCGTGCGGAATCATATTATGCACTAAGCCAATAATTTTTGTGTGTTTGTTTTTCTTGATCTGTTTGGCAAGGGTTCCCAAACAAGGCGCAAAAAACGACATCCAATAGGGAATAATTACAATATCAGGATTTTTTTTTCGAATCTCTTTTCCTGTTTTAAGCCAATTAAGCGGATTTACAGAATTAATTTTACGAAATATTTTAAGAGCATTAGGTGTGGATTCATTAGAATATTGCGTTTTCCCCGGAAATAAAAAATTAGGATATTGTAATGTAAAAGTGTAAATTTCAACTATATATCCTTCTTTAATAAATTGCTGTGCCATACGCTCGTTAAATGCCGCAATTCCTCCACGATACGGGTAGGCTGTACCAAGAATTATTATTTTTTTCATTTAATTCGTAATTCGTAATTCATAATTCATAATTCATAATTGTCCTATACTCCGGTCCATCACTATTCAGTTTACTCTGTATGAGTTTGAGTTGAGAAACAGGTATAGTTTGAGAAAATTGAGGTTGTAGTTTTTCGATAGTTTCCCAAAAACGCTTTTTGTTATCCACTTTCTTTATTCTGCCTACTGTAATGTGGGGTACAAAATTCCCATAGTTTTCCTGAAATCCGATTTGAAACAGTTCTTTTTCCAATTTTTTAAACAGGTTTGTAAATAAAGAAAATTCGGAGAAGCCGTACCAAAGGGTTGTGGGCGCATATTTACTTCCAAAAACGCCCATCTTGTCTAATTGCAACTCAAAAGGATGGGTTTCGTTAGCAATTATAGATAAAGCGTTGGCAATGGGCTCAATTTTAGCATCGGGTGTTTCGCCAAGGAAACGCAAGGTAAGATGCTGTAATCCACTTTTTACCCACACAATCTCATCGTTTCTTAACTCATGATGAAGTTGTTGGGTTAAAGCCTGAAACGGTTTCGGCAGTTCAATATCCACCGCAATAAAAAGTCGTTTCATGCTACTCCTGATTTGTCGTTATTTTGTTTTGCAGTTCAGGAGTGTTTATTCCTCTTCGTTGCGCTGTTTTCCAATATTTTACGGCTTCCTCTTTCTCTCCCAGTTCAAAAGAGATGTCGCCCAGCAAAAAATTCAGTTCTGCCACAAAACTGTTGTCAAACGTGAAAGAAAGCGCTTGTTTGGCAGCCTTTAATGCGTTGTCGTACAGTTTCTCTTTATACAATGCCAGCGCCAAACCATACTGAATGGTGGCATTGGTGGGAAAATACTCTTCAATAAGTTTTTCGCTTGCAACAATAGTTTTATAATCTTCCAATTTTGACAGGACAAAATAATAGTCTTCCCAAATCGCATATTGACTTTCATCTAATTCAATACATTTTTCATACAAAAGTTTAGCTTCTTCATATTTGTTTTTCAACGTATTGATTTTAGCTAATGCCGCCCAGCCTTCCAAGTCGTAGGGGTTTGCAGTTGCCACAACTTGTGCTAACTGTTCAGTTTTATCCATAGTTTCCGGAGTTTGCAAACGAAAAGCATTTGCCAAATATTTTTTCAAAACGGGCAGTTTCTCTTCAATTTCCAACTCTTTACATGACAATGCTTTTAGTAATGCCTCAAAACTTTCTGCCGGTTTTTTTACCGTTTCGTAATAATTGGATAGCGCCAGATTCAGCGCTGCATTTTCGGCATCTATTTGGATCGCTTTTTGAAAAAACGGGTAAGCTTTATCCGGCATATTGTTAGACAGATAGATTTCGCCGGCAGTGATGTAGTATCCAATTTCGTAAGGATAGATCTCTATCATTTTCTCATATTCCCGCACGGCGTTTTTAACATCATTCAAATAGAGCCAGATATTTTTTTTGGTTTCGGTGAGTTCGTCATTTTTGCCCAACAAATTTTCAATTTTATCATACACTTTAATCACTTCTTGCAGTTTTTCCAACTGCAAATAGTTATTTGCCAACGACATTAAGTAATATTCATTATTATATTTCACTTTACAAATCTCTTCCCAAATTTTCACTGCATTTGCAAAATCGCCGAGATTTTCATAAACGCCTGCTAAGTCAATTTGATACCATTCATTTTTCTTATCCAATTTAATCGCTTCTTTCAAATAGTGTGCGGCGAGCAGATAATCCTTTTGTTCCACAGCCACTTTGTGCAGCAGGTAATAAGCGGCATCGTTTTTGGGATTTTGAATGAGCACTTCCCGAAAAGATTTTGTAGCCGCAGAATAGTTTTGCGAATAGAACTCCCGCAATCCATTGGCAAAAATGACCGACTGTGCGCGTTCGTTGAATACTGCTTCTTCTGCAGGTTTGTTTTGTTTTTTTTGGGCAAAGGCGAGAGGGGAGGAGAAAAGGAGAAAGGAGAAAAGGATAAGGAGAAAGATTTTAGATTTAAGATTTAAGATTTTAGATTTAAGATTTAAGATTTTAGATTTTAGATTTAAGATTTTAGATTTTAGATTTATTTTATTGATACTTCTTATTTCTGGTTTCATACTTCTTACTTCTGACTTCATAATACTTTTTTTTCAATAAACTCAATAACGTTGAAATTGATTAAATCTTATTACAGTGTAATTCTTGCTCCAACGGTTTCCACGCATTTTGCGCCCAATTTGGAGGCTAATGCGCCGGTGTCTGCAATAGAATAATTGTTCACCAATCCGTAGAGAAAACCGGCGGCGAAAATATCTCCTGCTCCGGTAGTGTCTTTGCAATGCACTTTCACTGAGGGGATTATGGTCGTTTCCCCGTGAACTTTCGCTATTGACCCTTCTTCTCCCAATTTCACAATAGAAACAGGGCAATAGGTAGATAAAACCTCTAATGCTTCGCACTCTTTCTTACCGGTAAATGCAAACGCCTCATCTTCGTTGGCAAAAATAATATCCACATAATCCCGAAGCAACTCTTCCACTAAGGGGCGCATCACTTCCACCAAGTTGTAACTTGCCATATCCATTGAGATTTGCAACCCGCATTTTTTTGCTAACTTACAGATATTTATAATCAAATCCTTATTAAATACCAAGTAGCCCTCCACGTGGATGAGGTCATACAAAGAGAAAATGCTTTCTTGCAAGTCTTCAGATGTTTGAGTAGCGGCAGCGCCAAGGTAAGTGGCAAAAGTGCGCTCACCTCCTTTGGTAATGAAAGTGGTAGCAATTCCAGTATCTATGTTGGAATAGGAGAGGTGTGTAGTAACACCAGCATTTTCCATATCTTTTTTAAAGAATTCGCCCATCTCATCTGTCCCAATTTTTCCGATATATCCGGTTTGTGCGCCCAATTGCGCCAATCCGTAAATAGTGTTTGAGGTGGATCCGCCCGAAGCAATGGTTTGCTTTAACCCGTGTATCTCTCTGTGAATTTCGTTTTTCAATTCGGCACTAATCATCTCCATCCCTCCTTTTTTTAAGCCGAATTTGTTAAAAATAGTTTCGTCGTGGGTTTCAATAAGCGCATCCACTAAGGCGTTTCCGATTCCGAGAATTTTTTTCATTTTTTTTTTTTTAAATGCTGCAAAAATAGGATAAATTAAATGCAGATTTTGTAAAAATTGTTGAATAAAAAAAGCAATCCAATCCGGATTGCTTTTCTTGTGAAAGAATTGATATTTTTATTACTTACTTACTTACTTACTACTAGTAAGAACAGATTTATTATGCCTTTTCGTGGGAAGAGACGATTTGTCAAGATCCGGTTCATAATATTCAAGACCAAAATCTCCTGAACCCTCAAAAGTATATCTACAATAAATTACTTTTACTTTTTCATTTCCAAAAACAGGTTCGCCTGCTCCATTGTCTCCAAGATAGGTATATTTTCCATTCAAAAAGTCCATTACTCGGCTATCGATATTGTTTGTTTTGTTTAACGATACTGAAACACAACCCAGTTCATTTTCATCAAACTCATGTTCAACCATATATACATCGCTATTTTCCCCTTCATAAGCTAAATAGTCATCATCTTCGTCTATCTTTTTTCTAGTTTCAAAACTTTTGACTTTTGACATAGAAGCGCCAAAATCTAAGCACGGCTCTTTAAAAATTTCATTACCGCCGCCGCCGCCGCCGCCGCCGCCGCTTTTTTTGGTAAATACATATACTTCATCACCATCGTCAAGGGTCAATTTATTACCGTTAATAGTTGCAATAGCTTCATCTCCTACTTCTGATCCGTCTTCGTTGCACGATTCTACTTTGGTTACTGTAAACTTTGCCTCTTTACCTTTGTAGGTGTAGGTACCGCTCACGCAATTAGCGTCAAGTTTCCATGTAGTTTCCTTAACTTCAAGGATAAAATCCTCATAATCATCAGAATTCCACGTTCCTACAAATGGATTGTCACTAGTGCCGCCACTATCGGAGCTGCCGCTGTCTTTTTTGCATGAAGCAAAATTAAATGCCGCCATTACTATTAAAACGGCTGTCATTAAACTTAAAAACTTTTTATTCATTTTTTTATTTTTTAAAATTTGCCTACTCTTTATGATTTTCGGCTTCCTCTTTTATTTTGGGCGCAGAAATACAATTTTTTTTAATTTTATACTATATATATATAAAGGTACGTTTATTACAAAAAAATGTGAAAAATCCTTTTGTTTTCATTTTATTCTTTGTTTTTGCTGCTTTTTCTGCACAAGCACAATTAACAATTACCGGAGCGCTTAAAGACACCACCGATAAAGCGATCTCTTCAGCTACTGTCATGTTGTTAAATCCAAAAGATTCTACATTAGCTAATTATACTTCTTCCGATGCCAAAGGTAATTTTTCATTCAAAAATATCAGAAAAACAAACTATATTCTTAAAACCTCCCATATTTCTTATATGCCGAGAGAAATATTTATTACTCCTACCGACGAAAAGGAGATTAATTTGGGTGAAATTGAGATGAAACCCATAGCTAATTTTCTGATGGAAATAGTGATTAAGGAGGCGAAAGCCCCCATTTTTATTAAAGGAGATACGGTTGAGTATGACGCAAGTACATTTAAAGTGCCTCCCGGCTCTACCGTAGAAGACCTGCTGCGCAAATTGCCCGGTATTGAAGTGGATGCGGAAGGAAATATTTCTACCATGGGAAAAGACGTGAGAACAGTGTATGTGGATGGGAAATCTTTTTTTGGTAACGACCCCAAAACCGTAACGCAAAACTTAGACGCTCAAGCCGTTTCTAAAGTGCAAGTGTTTACCGAAAAATCGGAACAGGAAAAACTGACGGGAATATCTGACGGCTCGAAAGAAAAAGTGATGAACTTGGAACTGAAAGACGAGTACAAAAAAGGATATTTTGGAAAAGCAAGCGCAGGGTACGGATGGGGAGAAAATGCCCTGCACCGGTGGTTGGCTAAAGGTAATTTTAACTGGTTCACCGATAAACAACAACTTTCTATTATCGGATACGGAAATAACTTAAATCAAACCAACCTCGATTGGAACGATATGCAGGAATTTAGAGGACAAAGTATGCAAACCGGATTTGATAACGGAGACTTCGGATTCAATTCAGATCAATACGGAGGGAGAAGATTTTATTATTACGGATCTGATGGCTTTGATGGTACCGGTTTTTCTAATAGCGGCGGCGGCGGCGTGAATTATAACTATTATGACAAAAAAATAAAATTCAATGCAGGGTATTTATATACTGTAAATAAGACTTTTAGCGATGTGTTTTCAAACCGGAATACATTTTTGAAAGATTCCTCTTTTTGGAGAATGGATACTACCCATAACGATAATTTGCGCCAAAATCATAACTTTTCTACCCGCTTTGAATATCAAATTGATTCAACCAATAATATTATTCTGAGAGCAAATCTCGGTTATATACCCAATACAAGATCTTATTTTACCAAACAACTTTATCAAACACAAGATTTTGAAAATATTAACCTGCTCTCTGTAGATAATAAATATAGAAACGACAATTTGAATTTTGACTTCTTAACGATCTATAATCATAAATTTAAGAAGAAAGGGCGGAGTTTTTCCATAAGCGGTTTTTATAATTATAAAGAGGGGAATAATTGGGAAGATATTAAGAATGTGAATGAATTTTACAGCCTCGTTTCTCTTTCAGAACAGATTAAATTTTATGTAAAAAATAACAAAAATTCGGAAGACCACAATATTAAATCAAGTATCTTATATGTAGAACCGTTGGGTAAAAGATTTTCGTTATTAGGATTTTATAATATAAGAAACACGTTAAGTTATAGTAAAAATTACTCAAAAGATTCTATTCATTTAGATATAGATTCACTTTGGTTAGATTATCGAAATAATACGCTATACAATAGGGTAGGGAGTTCGATTAATTATGGACATAACGGAATCAATTTAACGTTGGGAGGCGCTTTTCAGGCGTTAATTATTAAGGGTTCTTGTGAAACGAGGCCGCATGCTATCGAAAAACTTAGAACAACTCCTTATTATAATTTTATTCCCTATTTTTCAGCAGATATTGAACTACCTAAAAATGTTAATATTGAAGCATCCTATTCTTATGATGTTTCTGAGCCCGATATTTCCTATTTGTTTCCCATGCCCAACTTGTCAAACACAATGTTTCGGATTGAGGGAAATCCAAGCCTGACACCGGAACATTTTCACTCTATTGAGGGAGATATCTATTATTGGAACAGCGCTTCCATGGTCAATGTTTCTTTAAATGTGGGCGCAAAATTTTACGATAACCAAATAGTTTATAATCAAACCACTAATTTTGAGGAAAATAAAGGGTATGTAACTACATCATTCCCGGATAATGTAAAAGGAGGCAATAGCTTTTCTACCTATTTATGGAGCAATTTTCCTATTGTAAAAACAGTGTTAACCATGAATATTTCCGTAAATGGCGGCATAAGTAATTCACCAATTTTTATTAATGAAATTAAGAATAATACCAATTCAAAAAATTATGGAGCAAGAGTTGGACTGAATTTAACAGTGGGGCAAAGGTTGAACTTTAACGCAGGAGCGAATGTGTATCAAACTTTTACAAAATATTCAATTCAAACCGATAGAAATCAGAACTATATCAATTATAGTGCCAGCCTTACCGGCAAGTGGCAAGTTTTTAAGAAAACTTATTTGGAAGGGACTTACCGTTTTACTAATTATAGTAATAAAAAACTGGATTTTACTCAAAATCTCCACATACTAAATCTCTCATTGCGGCAAGTGATCGGCAAAAAGAATCAATGGGAATTACGCTTTGCGGCCATGGATATTTTGAACCAAAATGAATATGTAAGACAGTTTGCAGCAACAAATTATATTGAATATAGAACCGCACCCACGTTGGCACGCTATTTTTTGCTAACTGTATCATATAATATAAAAGGGTTTGAAGTGAAAAATACGGATGCACGCAAAAGGGTGGTGGTTAGGAATTAGGAATTACTACTGATGCGTTAATTTTTATAACAAAATAAATATAATTGTTCATTTATGTAAGTAGAATAATCAACCGTTTCTTAAAAATGTTATTTTTGCGCCATAAAATATTACGGAATATGAAAAAAACAATTTGCTTATCAATCCTAATGTTTTGTTTATCAAGCATTTTTGCACAATCAAGAGGGTGTGAAAAAGAAAGAGTTTTTTTACCATCTATGTCAAAATGTAATAATGGAAATTACTATTTAGTTTTTGAGGATAATTTTGATGGAAATTCACTTGACTTGACGAAGTGGGAGCCATGGACTGGTGTTCCAAGAGATCCCGATTTTGGCAGTCAAAAAGCATGGCATTTACCTGAAAATCTTGAAGTAAGTAATGGAACACTTAAAATTGTTGCAAAAAAACTAGAAACTCCATACACGGGAACATGGACATATTGGGATCCAAAAACAAATACAATGATAACAAAAACAGCTGATTTTGACTATACAACAGGTGAATTATGGTCGCATCAGAAATTTTATTATGGAAAATATGAAATACGTTTCCGGCTTCCAAATTGTTCGTGCTTTGCACCGGCATTTTGGACTTTTGGCGGACCGGGATGGAATGAAATTGATTTCTTTGAAATAGGCGGCAATAATTTAGATAGATTTACTTGCTGTGTGCATTGCGATTTTGGTGAACAAGGAAATCATTATGGTTGTTCTGCTACTAATAATGTTGTTGACTTTTCCCAATGGCATGTTATTACCTGCCTATTTGACTTTGATAAAATAACTTGGCAAATTGATGGTAATACTGTCCATGTGCTTTATAGATTTAGCACAGTGTCTGGTTATTCCATTGAGTGTGGCGAGAATATTGGAATAGGAACTTATTTTATGGAAAAATCTTACCCTATGCAAAGTATGAGTATTATTATGAATCTTGCTGTTCGGTCTGGAAAAAATGCACCTGATGCAAATACAGTTTTTCCAAGCATGTATGAAATTGATTATGTTCGTTATTATATTAAAAGTGAACAACCACCTGATTGTCTTGCTCATATTATATATGAAAATACCAATCAGTTACCATCTCTTACTCAAACTTCAAATTACATTCAGGCAGGTAATAATGTAACTGTTCAAAGCGGACAAGATGTTACTCTTAAAGCACCTACAATTACCTTATTACCTGGATTCAAAGCGGAAGCAAGTTCAACTTTCAGCGCAGTTCCGGAAGGATGTACTTATCAAAGTAGCAAAAATGATCCGATTGATTTTATTGAAAGTAATGAAACTGATACATCGCAAATCATAAAAAATGCTCCATTTAACCCAATAATTTCTAATCAAGAAATAATAATTGGGGAAGAAATTGAAAAGACAACAAACAATACTTTCAATAAAGAATTTCTTATTTATCCTAATCCGACAAATGATAAATTGAATATTTACTATTCTGCTAATAATAATAGTTCTGTGTTATTTGTTATTAATGATCTTAATGGAAGAGAACTTTTCAGAGAGCAAAAACAAAATAGTATTGGTGCAAATGAAAAAATAATTGATGTAAGTCGTTTTTCAAACGGAAACTATATTTTAAGAATTATTTCAAACGATGAAATGCTTGAAAATCTGTTTATCATTTCAAAATAACTTATGTCAGTCAAAAACTTTTATATTTTTATAATTGCATCTATTACAATGTTTAACTTCACTATTGCTAATGCTCAGCATTATATAGGTTTTACGGGAGGATATTCTATTGGAACTTTTACCAATTTTACTAAAAAACAAGAATACAATGCAAATTATCATGTAAAAAGCGGTGTATCAATTTCTTCTTTTTATGAAACAAAAATTGACTCGTTATGCAATCTTAAAATAGAACTACAATATAAATGGCAAAATGCTGATATGGACATTGATTATAGCGCAGGTCATTCCTCATTTGCTAAAAAAACTGATTATTCATTTCATTTGTTCAATCTTAACCTTATTTGTTCATTTCGGCTTGTTGAAAAAAAATCGTTCAAATTACGTTTTTTACTTGGTCCCACTTTTTCCTATAATATCAATACTACTGCAAAAGGAAATGGATGGGAATATTATGTACAATCTCAAATAGATACTAATGGCAATCCCGTACAAATTTTGACAACACGAAAATGGGAAAAGAATGAGCGTAATTCAAAAGATCTTTCTCCATTTAATGTTGGTTTTGATTGTGGTTTGGATTTTATATTTCCAATTAATGACCAAATGGATTTTATTATCCAAAACAGGTATAACATTTTTCTTACAAACATAGCAAAGCAAAAAAATCTCAGATATACTTCACTATTTTCGGGATACTTAAATATTGGATTTAGATACAAATTTCATAGATAGCAAATATCTCGCACTGCTACTAATGAGTGTGGAAATTTACAATAACATAGGGTATAATCCCGTTAACCATTAACCATTAACCACTATGAATAAGCATTTAGTAATTATATCGGTTGTTTTTTTTAATACAGTTTTTTGTTTTGGACAACAGAATGGCATTGTAAATTATACTATTACACATAATTGGATAAAAAAAATTCTATCCTGTGAGTATTTTTCCAAAACAGACAGAGAGCGTTACGCCTATGTTTGGTCGGGCGATAATGAATGGGAAGTAAAAGCAGAGGTTAAGTTTAATGTATCTGAATATCGTTATGATGAATTAGCAGATGAAGAGGATTCAAGATGGCGAAAAGGAGACGATTATATAATCTATCGAGATTTGGACAAAGGTGAAACGTTTGATATTATGACGGTTTTAAACAAAGAATATGTAGTTCAGGATTCAATATATTGCCAAAATTGGAAAATTAAAAACGACATGCGGGAGATTGCGGGGCGCATCTGCATGAACGCTTCTTTTTATGATACCCTCAAAGGAAAAGAAATAGTGGCTTGGTTTGCATTGGATTTGCCCATCTCAATAGGTCCGGATAAATATTGCGGACTGCCCGGCATGATTCTTGAGGTAAACGAAGCCAACGGAGCCAAAGTCTACACAGCAACCTCAATAATATTCTCAGACGAAAAGGTTGTAATTGAAAAGCCGGTGGCTAAAAAAAAGAGAAAAGTGATTCAGGAGCAAGAGTATAATCAAATTGTCAGCAAATATATAAATGAATGTAAGAAGATGCAACGTCCCTATTTTTGGGGTGGGTTGTCGTTTTAAAATTGCATTAAAAAGAACGACGGCGGTAGAACCGCCGTCGAACATATAGGGACATAAGGGCGGGACAACCCCGCCTTTACTATTATTGTATTACAACCTTTGTTGTAAGATGCTGATTATCACCTGTAGTAATCCTTACAGCATACATGCCTTTGGCAACATTCAATGTAATCTCCGTCTTTTCTGTGAGCGCCTGACCTTTCCATACCACGCGACCAAACATATCCATAATCTCCACTTGTTTTACAGGAATCAGTTTTTCGTTCACAATAGTTACCACGTCGTTGTAACTGAAAATATTGATAGTAGCTTCGGTTTCAACAACACCCACACAGTATTGGAAATAGGCTTCAATAACGCCGTCGGCTTGAACATCGTTAAAGATATAAGATAGCGCAGTTCCAATGGAAACTCCATTTACAACGACATCGCTGATTTTGTAACCCTCTTTTGCAAAAATTTCAAACTCTTTGCTTTCGCCGTGCGTTACCATGAAAGTGCCTGCCGGAGAGATTGTTCCACCTGTATAAGCTTTGGCTACAATCTTGTATTGGTTAGCTTCCACTCCGTTAATAGTAATTTCATAGTCAACAACAATATTATTGATCGCATAAATTCCAGCTATTGGATTGATTATTATGTTGTTGGCACGAACAATGATGTTAGATTGGGTATAACCTCCCAAAAGCTCAACTTTAAACTTAAACTTGCCGCCATATTCAACCGGAGAAGCAGAACCCTCAACCGGAACAATGATAGCGCCTGATATTTCTTGCCAATAAACATCATATTTTTTCTTTTCAAATTGTGCTCCAATAGTATGATTTGCGGAAATATTATCAAAGGTATATTGTTTAAGAATCACAGCGTTTTCATCGTTGATTCCATTAATGATTACACGCACCAATTCATATCCGGTTTCTGCCTGAAAGTAGAAAGTTTTATTAGCGCCATTAGGAACAGTTACTGCGCCTGCCGGATTAATAGAGCCGCCCTGTGATGCAGAGGCAGTAATAGTAAAGTTGTCGGACTCAAAAACTACATAGATGGTATGGTTTGCTGTAACATTCATGAAACGACAGAATCCGTTTTCAATTGCCAATGCGTCGTTTACACCGTCAACAAGTACCGATTTTACGTGGTACCCCTCATTCTGAACAAACACATAAACTGCTGAATGGTCTCCATATTCGATTGTAGCAACGCCGGAGGGGGTAATATATCCACCCGAATTTGAGGTTGCCGTAATGGTGAACGTTTGCTTGGTAAAGGTTACGACGATTTCATGCTCTTCTGTTACATTTACAAAGGTATAAGCACCTGTGGCAACGGCAGTAGCGTTTTCAACACCATCAACGAATACTGTATTTACTTTGTAACCCTGATTGGGATTAAATGTGAAAGTTTGGGTAGCGCCGTGATTTACCCACAAACTTTCGGGATTAATCGTACCGTTAGGTCCGGCTGTTGCTGTGATGTAATACTTTTTCGTTACAAAATGAGCAGCGATAGTGTGATTTTTCAGTACAGGTGGAATTGTATAAACACCGGTTTCAGAAGCATCATCATCTTTATCTCCATCCACCAAAATAGCGCTAAGTTCATATCCTGTATTAGGAATTGCATGGAAAGCTGGAGTTTCTCCGTAATTCACTAACACTGTGCCGCTTGGGTCAATAATCCCGTGTGGGTCTGCTGTGGCGGTAATTGTGAACTGAATCTTCTTAAAGGTTGCAAAAATGGTGTGATTGGCTATCACATTGGTAAACAAATAAGTACCGGTAATAGCAGCCATATTATTGATCACGTTGTCAACATAAACCTTATCAATCATATACCCTTCATCGGGTTTAATGATAAATGGAGCATTGAATCCGGAGTCAATAGGAACAAAATATTCAGCTTCAGGTGAATGGTTATAATAAACAATACCGCCTGCATTTTGAGATGCGCTCGGTCCAAATTGAATAATATATTGTGTCGCTTCTTCAAACTCAATATGAATAGTATGGTTTGCGTGAATATTATAGAAAGTATAACTATTTGTTGGTGGTACCGGTACTGAAGCACCGTCAATAAGCAACAGACTTACATGAATTCCAACCTGTTGTGCCGGAACAAAACTATACGTTACATCCTCTCCGCAGACTACAGTGGTAACGCCCGAAGGAACAATAGTACCCATAGGGTCAGTCATTCCAACCGGAGTAGCGGTAATGGTATATTGTTGTTGTACCGTAAGTATTTCAATGATCGGAAGAGGTCCGGTTATGTTAGTCATACTGTAAGTTGTAATAGGACCTTTAGGGTCACCGTCGATAATTACATTTGTAATATCGTAACAATCAGCAACAAAATTGAAAGTAACGTTAGCGTTGTGCGGCACGCAATTGGCAGGAACCATATTAATAGAAGCTCCATTTCCAAGGATATTGCCCGGATTCAATGCGTAGCAATTTTGTGCAAAGGTAACATGAATAGTGTGATATGCGCCAATACTGCTGAAAAGATGAGTGTAATTTTGGGTAACCTCATTATCACCGGTAAACACAGTAGCGCCATCCACTACCACACTTACAATATGAGCGCCTGAATTGGGAGTGCAAATATAATTTGCATTTTGTCCTAAAGTGTAATTTGTACTTCCACTTGGGCTAATAGTTCCGGGTCCGCTGCTTGTTGCCAAGATAGGATAGTCGAATACTGCAATCGCTTCTTGATTAGAAGTCCAGGTCCAAACTGTAGAAGGTAAAATCTGTGTAGTTCCAATAAACCAACCTTTGAAAATACAGTTGGGCTGAGAAGCATTGTCAATTGAGCCAACCGTTGCGTTATAAGTAACTGTTATCGGATTTGTTGCACCTGTAGGAAGGGTGCCGGTACTTGGATTTAATGTGAGCAAATATTGTGCGGGAGAGAATGAGGCAACAATAGTATGGTTAGCAGTAACATTGGTGAACGTATAAGTACCTGTGGATACTGCGGTTGGATTGTTGCTTCCATCCACCAACACCTGATTTATAGCAAATCCGGAGTTGGGAGTAATGGTGTAGTTTTGACTTGCCCCGTGATTTACGATAGTATTTCCAAGTGGTGTAATAGTTCCGTTTGCGCCATTTACAGAAGAAGTAATGGTATAGGTCTTTATTTGGAAGTTAGCCACAAAAGTCCTGTCTGAGGTTACTGTAAATGAATGTTGTGTATTTGGAGTAACCTGTACGCCACCTTCGGTCCAGTTGATAAAATTGTAGGCAACATTTGGAGTGGCTGTGATAGTTGCCTGGTCTCCGATATAGTATTTTCCGCCGCCGGATACGGTTCCGCCGGCAGTTGGATTTCTGTCAAGGGTAATGGTAAAGGAGGGTACTTCCACAATGTCGTCTAAATCTCTTGGGGCAATCTGTTTGTCGTTTTGTGTGGGAGTAACATAAGGCACTGCAAATCCTGAAACATCAAAGAGTGTAGTGGGATCGGTAACATAGCCGGTAATATTTCCGTAGTTGTTGCGACACACCATAGTACTGCTGTTTTGATGGATAT
>JAITUN010000220.1 GCA_031286285.1 Bacteroidales bacterium
GAAAAAGGCACTCTAAAGTAAAAATTGATATAAAAATGAAAACTAAAACTCGAAAAATCAAAAAAATAAAAGAAAAATTAAGAAGAAATTAGACTAACTCTGTTTTGCAAAGGTCTCTAAATATGTTGACGGTAGAGCATACCGTCCGGCAGAGGGCGATGAGGTAAAATTTAAGGTGCAGATCAATGGTGACGGCACCATCAATGTTACCGGCTCGAAATATGGTTTTTCAAAGACAGAGACCTGGAAGAAGCAGTGATCTCTAAATATAGTTTTTCAGTTCCCCAAACGCCTCCGCAATCATATTAGCCGAATATCTCAAATCCTCTTCGGTGTGGCGGTAACACACATATCCGTGATGGAAAGGCTGCAAGAATACTTTGCGGCGAATGAGTTCAGTGTAAAATGCCGGACGCAGTTTTTTGTAAAGCCCATCCTTATCTTTGTTGAATGTGATAAATGGCATCAAAGGCGCACCGGAAAATTCAACATCATAACCGCAGTTTTTCACAACCTCTTCTACCAAATTTCCAAAGAATTCTCCTTTTTTACGAACTGCTGCTAAAATATTATCTCTTTCAAGAATCTCAATAGTTTTTAAAGCAGCAATCTGTTCCATACTGTTGGGGAAGAAAGTAGATGAAAGGAATACTTTGTCTGCCAGCACTTTCATAAACTCTCTTTTGCCTACTACTGCGCCAATCGGATAACCGTTTGCCATCGCTTTTCCAAAAGTGGAGATGTCGGGCGTAACGCCATACCTTTTTTGAGCGCCACCTATATCCACGCGGAATCCGCTTCTAATTTCGTCAAATATCAGAGCAGCGCCATATTTGTCGGCAATGGCTCTCACGCCTTCCAAGTATCCGGGTTTGGGCTCTTGCACTTTTTCGGCAAGCGGGTGACCCACAGGAGTAATGATAATGGCTGCCATATCATCTCCGTGTTGTTTCATAATCTCTTCCAAACCGTCCAAGTCGTTGTAATGGGTTTCATACACATCTTCGTAAAGTTTGGGCGGAACTCCGCCTTTCACCTCCACGCACCAGTCGTGCCAGCCGTGGTAGCCGCAGCGCACAATTTTGGTTTTTTCGGTAGCGCCGCGCGCCACTCTGATGGCTGTGGTAGTGGCATCAGAGCCGGTTTTCACAAACACTGCCATCTCCGCAGAAGGGATAATTTCAATCAGTTTTTCCGCCAATCTGTTTTGAACAGGTTGGGTTAAAGAGAAACAGAATCCTTTGTTTCTCATCTGTTCAATTACCGCATTATCAATCTCTTCTTCGCGGTAACCGATGATGATAGCTCCATAGACGCATAAAAAGTCAATATACTCGTTGCCGTCCACGTCTGTAACTCTTCCGCCTTTAGCGTGTTCAAAGTAAATGGGATACTCTCCCGGCACGAAGTTATAGGGTCTTCTAATGCCTGCAACTGCTCCCGGAATAATGTTTAATGCATTGGCATACATTTTATCCGATAATTCTAAATTTAATTTTTTTGACATGTTTTTATTTTTTGGGGTTAATTAATTTTAGGAGATAGAAGTTAATGCACCAAAAAATCCACCAAAATCCCCTGTGTGTGCACGTTCTCCATCGGGATCTCTCCGGCTGGCACCAACTCGTCAATCTCTGCGATAACAGTATCGCACGCCATCGCCATCAGCGGGTTGAAGTTTTGGGTTGTGCCTTTGTAGTGCAGGTTTCCTTCGGTATCGGCTATGCTTGCGCCGAGAAGGGCAACATCTCCGCGTAATGCTTTTTCTAACAGATACTCTTTTCCGTCAAGGGTAATCACTTGTTTCCCTTCTGCTACTACAGTGCCCAAACCGGTGGGGGTAAGTATGCCTCCCAAACCGGAGCCTCCGCAACGCACTTGCTCTGCCAATGTGCCTTGCGGCACAAAAACCACTTCGGTTTCTTTGTTGTTGAATTGCTCAATAGTCAGCGGATTGGTTCCAATATGGGAAACAAACACTTTTTTTACTTTCTTGGCTGCTATCAGCAACCCAATTCCTTTATCAGGGAAAGCAGTGTCGTTACAGATTATGGTTAGATCATTGATATCACTTTCCGACAACTCTTTAAGTATTTTGTGGGGAGAACCGGCGGCAAGAAAACCTCCAATCATCAAGGTCATTCCACTCTTTATTTTTGCCACAGCATATTCAGGGGTAATGATAGGTTTTTGCATATTTTTTTTCTTTTTTAAATAATGGGCAAAAATAAGATTTTTTGCTATTATTGCGCTCCTTAATTTTTAGTCATGAAAAAAATCTTAAAAATCTTTCTGTTTCTTGTTTTTGGAATCATTTTAATCGGTACATTTGTCTTTTTATGGAATAAATCTCGCGTAAAAGAGACAAAATATGAGGTCGTTATGCCTGAAATTAAAACTATTGAGAAGAAAACCATCATCACAGGAACGGTAGAGCCGAGAAATGAAGTAGCTATCAAACCTCAGATTTCAGGAATCGTGGAGCAACTGTATAAAGAAGCAGGACAGTTGATAAAAGCCGGCGATGTGATTGCCAAAGTAAAAGTGGTGCCAGATATTGCACAACTAAATATGGCAGAATCGAGACTAAAAACAGCTGAAATAAATTTAGAGCAAGCGCAGAATAATTTCGACAGAACAGAAAAGCTCTACAAATCGGGTGTTTCACCAAAAGAAGCATTCGAGCAAGCGCAAACCGCCTTGAAGAATGCGCAGGAAGAGCATAATAATGCACAAGAGAATCTTCAAATTATCAAGGAAGGAATTTCAAAAAGCACAGAGCAGTATAGCAACACATTAGTAAAATCCACTATTTCCGGAATGATTTTGGATGTTCCGATAAAAGTGGGAAATTCCGTTATTCAGGCAAATACTTTCAACGACGGCACTACCATTGCTACCGTTGCCAATATGAACGATTTGATTTTTGTGGGTACTGTGGATGAAACAGAAGTGGGCAGAATTGGCGTGGGCAACCACGTGAAACTAATTATCGGCGCCATTCAGGATGGAAATTTTGAGGCAGAGTTGGAATATATTGCCCCAAAGGGTACAATGGAAAACGGCGCAACTTTGTTTCAAGTAAAAGCTGCTGTAAAAAAAGGAAGTAGCGACACGTTTATTCGCTCCGGTTACAGCGCCAATGGAGAGATCGTTACCGAGAAAGTTGAGGCAGTTTTAGCTGTTCCCGAATATGTCATTGAATTTGTTGCTGATTCTGCTTTCGTTTATGTAGAAAATCCACAAAAAGAGAGCAAAGAAAAGTATAGCAAAAAATATGTAGTTACAGGGCTTTCGGATGGTTTTTTTGTTGAAATTAAAGAAGGAATTACTGTGGATACGCCGCTCAGAGGAAAAGCGGTGGATGAAAAAACAAAAATGGGAACAGTTGAAAAATAGTAAGTCCTATTTATTAAACCCTAACTATATAATAACTCTTCTTCCCTCGTTGAACTAAAATATATTTTTCGTTTAATATCGAGGCAGAACAAACGATATAATTATCTGAAATTTTTTCCTTATTAATTGAAACTCCGTTCTCTTTCAATGTTCTACGTGCTTCGCCTTTGGAAGGGAATATTTGGGTAACATCTGTCAGGAAATCCACAATAGGAATACCTTTTTCAACAATAGTTTTATCAATTTCCACTTGCGGAACGCCTTCAAAAACAGACAGGAAAGTTTTTTCGGGGAGCGCCGTCAATGATTGCGCAGTGCCTTTTCCGAACAGGATTTCGGAAGCTGCCACTGCCGTTTCATATTCTGCTTCGGAGTGAACTCTACATGTAATCTCTTTTGCCAATTCTTTTTGTAAAATGCGTAAATGTGGCGCTTCTTCATGTTCTTTTTCCATCTGTTCAATCTCTTTTTTGGTAAAAAGCGTGAAAATGCGGATATATTTTTTCGAATCTTCGTCTGAACAGTTGATCCAAAACTGATAGAATTGGTAGGGAGAAGTTTTTTCGGGGTCTAACCAAATATTTCCTTGCTCTGTTTTTCCGAATTTTCCGCCGTCGGCTTTGGTAATGAGCGGGCAAGTGAGCGCAAATGCCTCGCCGCCGGCTTTTCTTCGAATCAACTCTGTGCCGGTGGTAATATTTCCCCATTGGTCGCTGCCCCCCATCTGCAATTTACATCCGTAAGTTTGAAACAGAAACAGAAAATCGTAGCCCTGCACCAACTGATAGGTAAATTCAGTAAACGACATTCCTTCCCCTTCTCCGGTGAGCCGTTTTTTAACAGAATCCTTTGCCATCATGTAGTTCACGGTGATATGTTTGCCAATATCGCGAATAAAATCGAGAAACGAATATTCGCTCATCCAATCATAATTATTCACCAACAGCGCGGCGTTGGATACGTTGTCATTAAAATCTAAAAACTTGGCGAGTTGTTTTTTTATTCCTTCCTGATTTTTCCGTAAAGTATCAACATCCAACAGATTACGTTCCTGCGATTTTCCGGAGGGGTCGCCGATCATTCCGGTAGCGCCGCCCAGCAATGCGATGGGTTTGTGTCCGCAAAGTTGGAAATGTTTCAACATCATCACGCTCACCAAGTGACCAATGTGCAACGAGTCAGCGGTAGGATCAATGCCCACGTAGGCTGAAGTGAGTTCTTTTTGCAACTGTTCTTCGGTTCCGGGCATGGCATCATGCAACATGCCGCGCCATCTTAATTCTTCTACAAAGTTCATTGTTTTTTATTTTTTAATCGTGTTTTTTCTGTTTCAATTCTTTCATAATCTTGTAAAAACTTCGGAATCAAATCTTTGCTGATGTTTTTATTTAAGATGATGATCTTCTCTTGATTGATAATATAAAACTGAGGATTGGAGGCGATATGATACTCTTTTTTCCAATCCACATTTCCTTTGGTTCCACCCACATTAATCCAAGTATAAGCATTATCGTGAATATATTTCTTCCACCCTTCAATATCCTCTGTTTGATTTACTGCATATACATCAAAATTAAGCGCACCGATATTTGTCAAGGAATCATAAACAGCTTTCAATTCTTTAGATTCTTTTTGACAATGGGAGCATTTATGATCATAAAACCATAAAACTCTGTATTTCTTTGGCATAGTATAGGAAGAGAGCCATTTGACTTGAGAAGTATCGGGAATAATCATTTCTACCGATTTATTGCCTATTAACATAGGCTCAAGGTCTTCGATTCTCATTTTATATTTCTTGATTAAATCTTCATCCATCCAGGTGCATTTTCCTGCAAGATGATTATTATTAACTAAATGCACAAAAACGGCATCGTGATCTATCATTTTACTGGTTTCAAATTCTTTGGATAAAAATTCAATAAGATAGCGATACATCAAACTATCGGGGTGTGTTTTATCCAACATCATATCCATATATTTATTAATAGTATCCCTATCCTGATACCATAGTAGTTTTGTAAAATATTCGGTCAGTTTCTTATCATATCTTGGCATAAACAAAAACCTTCGATCGGTCAAATCGTAATTATCCCAATAATGGGCTCTATAATATACAACTCTAAAGGAGGAATCTATAGAGCCGTCTTCGTGAACCGGAGGATCAGGAATCACTATTTCACGAAACGATTTTTGCAATTTAGAAAACATCAAAGTGGGATTTCCATCAATGATGTCGCTAATAAATTGTTCCATCTCTGTTTCCAAATATTTCATCTTATCTGTGTAAAAATCAACACTGTCTTTCATCTCTTTCTCTTCAAACTCTTTTCTTTTTTTATTCCATTCTATCATTTTCTTTTTAGCATCTCCTGCTTTTTGTTGAAAGCGCAACATCACTGAATTTTCCGGAGATCCGCTCACTGAGTAATTATGAATATCTCCTATAGTATCAAGATTGTAAGTAAACTTTTGAGTAGCATCCATAATGAAATCCAACATAGGTTTTTTACTTCCGGATATTAATGAATACATTCCTTCATCATACTTCTCTTCTCCTTCAAAAATAAAAACCCCATTACCTTTGTTAAATGCTGAATCTTTCAACATATACTTCTCTTTAAATTGGAGGGTCAAGAACATTTTTTCCTCATTACAATCTTTAATATTAAATACCAATTTATAGTTTGGTTCTATTTGTTTACCTTTTTGCGCCACTATAGAAAAAGGGAGAAAGCAGAAAACGGAAAGGAAAATAAGCAATTTTGAATTTTGAATTTTGAATTTTGAATTATACATACTTCTTTTATAAATTGAGGCACAAAAATATCTTTTTTATTTGTTGGTTGAAAACTTTGCATAGTTTTGCAGCGTTAAAAACAAAAAACGTATTACATTGATATAAATTATACTCTTTTGATATCCAAATCACTCATTTCACAAATTCGATTATTGCATCACAAAAAACATCGTGATGAGCAACAACTTTTTATTGTTGAAGGGGTAAAATCATGCTTAGAAACCTTGGAATCGGAGTTTGAGGTGGTGCATTGCTTTGTAACAGCATCTAAAGCATCTACTCTTTGCGACCTTAGCGAAAATCCTTTGCGCCTTTGCGGTAAAAAAAATTCATCATTACCTGTTACCTCAATTTCTGAAAAGGAGATCTCTCGCCTCAGTTGCCTCTCCACTCCTCCCGAAATGCTCTGCATCGTAAAAAAACCACAATATACACTGAATGAACTCGATGATGAAAAACCGTTGTTGGTTTTAGATGCGATACGTGACCCCGGCAACTTGGGAACCATAATCCGCACCGCCGACTGGTTCGGCTTTGACCAAATTCTCTGCTCAGAAGATTGCGTGGAATTTACAAACCCTAAAGTAATACAAGCCACGATGGGTTCGTTTACAAGAGTTAAAACTGTTTATACAAACCTTCCCGAATATTTGAAAACACAAACCCATAGAACTATTTACGGCTTATATATGAAAGGAGAACCGATTCAAAAACAATTGTTTACACACAACGACATCGTAATTATCGGAAGCGAAAGCCACGGAGTATCCGAAACGATAGCCGCCTACATAAACAAGAAGTTAGAGATAGAGATGTTTCCGCATGAAAGCGCTGCGCCGGACTCGTTGAATGCGGCGATGGCGGCAGGGATTTTTTTGTATGAATATAGAAGTCAGAAGTTAGAATGCCAAAACATTGAATACAAATGAATGATTTTTTCACACATAATCCGTTATGGATTGAGAAAACAGGCAATATATACGCTCTTTTAGAACGTGTAAAGATTTCGGAAGAACAATCGAAAGATCTATTGCATTTACGAAGGACCAATCGTATTCTTTCAATTGGATCTACAACTGCTATTGAAGGCAA
>JAITUN010000266.1 GCA_031286285.1 Bacteroidales bacterium
AAAATGTTATGCGTACATGGGGCGGCAACGAGCTTGTGATGGACGACACCCATGACAACAAAAACGTAAAAATGTCTACGCCGGGCGAACGGTATTTGGAGTTGCACGACGGGGAAAAACTGGTCAGGATCAAGTCGGCGGATAGCGAGCAGGTGTTCAACGATGTCGAAAAACACGCGAAAATTAATCTTGGAAAGCATACCATTCACATCAATTACAAAAATATTGAAGGCGATATAACTATAAAAACCGCAAAAGGCAACGTTATAGAAATGGACGACCCGAAGGACCTCATCACCGTCCAAAATGCTAGCGAAGAAGGCGGAAGTAAGGTGAATAAAGTTGCTCTCAATGGGAACGATAAGTCGATTATTTTGGATAGTATGGATAATACGATGGTTCTCAACGGAAAAGACAAAAGGATTACTCTGGAGAGTAACGACAACAAACTTATCGTCGACGGCAGTAATAATTCGGCTACCTTAGACGCCAAAACAAATATAATTATCAAAGCTGGTGGAAAATTGGTTGTTGATGCCAAAAAGGATATAACACTCAAAGCCGGAGGGAAAATCGTTATTGACGCAAAGGGAGGAGTTGTAAATGAGAGCCCAACGGTCGATATAACAAACTCAGGGCAGACGAACGCCAAAATTAATTCCGTAGTATCTGAAAGAAAAGCTGCAGACGTGGCGGTAGTGGCGGGAATAAATAGCAGAAATGAAAATGACATCAGCGAAAATGAACTCGGAGGTAATATCGCTCAGGACAATATATTGAGAAATGAAGAGTCACTATTTCATTACATTCCAATTAAAACAAAAGATCAGTGCTGTTTGGATTCAAATTTAAGTTTTTGCGAAAGCCTTGCAATTGCGTATGCTAGAATCTTGGAAAATCACAATGAAAAAATCTTTTTGCGTGGAAATACATTTCTTGTGAAAATTGCAAAAGCTGTATTTGAACAAAATGGAAATCTTTTTGCGGATGCTTGTAGAAAGTACAAAGATGAAAATTATTTTCGTGAGTGCGCCAAAGCAATAGAGGAATGGAACTTTTTTGTTGATGATGGAGAAGGATGCAACGAAAAATCATGGCTCAGCTTATATGAAGTTGTTTTGCTTTTAACCGAGGAATACCTTGCTACTAAATGCGTCCTTCCCAAAATAGAAGCATCGGAATGCGATGAAAATAATGACGAGACAATAAAGGCGGAAATCATTGTGGCGCCACAAAGTGCAAAGGTGGAAGACATAAAAGAAGCTATTTTGGCATCATTGGAAGATAATCGAGAAGACTCAAGCGACAAAATCAAGGTGGGCAAATTGTTCTATGGGTTTTTGAAGGCGAATTTTCCCCAAAACAAACTTGCGTGTTTTGAATCTCTTTCACATCCTGAATTTAAGATAGAGGCAATGGAAGCAATTTGTTTGGGTTCTTATGAAAACAAAATAATTTCTATAAACCAACGTCTTGTACTTGATGCTTTTCGTGAAGAAAACCATGATGTTCGTTTTGTTTTACTTTTGGTAATGCTCATAGAATACGGACGTTTTTTGAATGATATGACGAACAAATCAGACAGTAACTCAAATGATAAGGACGGCAAGACTTTTATGAGTGAATTTATGGAATACTCAGAAGGTAAATTATTAAAAGAAAACCATTTTGAGTTCGCTGATTTTATTGCCCCTGATTCCAATGGCAAAGAGCGGATATTTACTATTGAAACTTCTAATTTAAGCTACAAACGGAAGTTAGATATTTTTTATTTTTTAAAACTAGAACAAATTTAAGGAGGTTTGAAATGACTATATGCATATGCAACGCTTGCCTTAGAAACATTAGAAATGTGCCAGAAGGAGTGAGAGAATTCGGAGCAACGCTTACGGTGAATACGGCTCGTCGATTTTTAACAAACTTTTATCCTGAACGATTTGTAGAAAATGGAATAGAACACAGAATTTGCCACATAGAGTGTTACGAGTCGATGCTCAATTATCTTAATTCTGTTAATGATACTGAGCTTGGTCAGTTATTAAGGGAGTTGTGGAAAAAATATGAAATACATCTGAGAATGCATAGTACAGATAAAAATATTGTCCCATTTTATATGTCAGAGGAGAGAGCAAGGGAAAAATGGAACCAAGAGGAAGCTGAAAGAAAATGGGGGGTTTACATAAATCTTCTGCGTAATGCTGATAGTCATAAAATTTGGTTTGTACCCTACCATGACATTTTTCACGAATTTTTCCATAATATCTATGATGTTGCCAATGTCAAAGACATAAGGCACAACGGTATAGATATGATTGACGAATTTGGAAAAATCATTGTACGTGACGTCAATAATCTTCTTGATGAAGAAAATAATAAGACGGGAAGACGACTTAACAATTTGACATTTGAGACACACCAATGGAATAAAGCTGCGCTATATGATATTATAGGCGCAGTACTTTACAAAGGAAAATATGGATGTAATCCTAATAATTCAGAGCTTTATACAAAAGATGGGAGAAGATGTAAAGATAAAATAGGATGCCGTTTACACAATAAAAACACATGCAATTATATATTTGAATCTGGGCGCTGTTATCTTGCTAACTCTGTATTTTATACAGAAAATGAACAACGGCGAAAAAAACAAGAATGTGAATATGGAGTAAATTGCGATCTTCGTAGTAATGATTGGTGCGATATAATAGTTGGACATTTAGAATCCTATTGGGCCGAAAAAGATACTGAAAGAGAAAAACGGGTTGGTTTTCTTAAAATGTTGGCTGAAGAAACATTTGCACATATGGCAGCCGAAGCAATAGTTAATCCTGAAGCCTACAAAAAAATAAAAGAATGCTTGCCTGAATCCGATAAAACATTCAGAAAAATCTTAAAAATACTTACTAACGCACTGATTTGTCAGTTTAGAACCTAAGGAAATTGAGCCCATGTTTAATATTTTAAGACTTAATTTTAGCTTATTGATCTTGACTTTAAGAGTAGGCTTTTTATTTATCCCGTTTTTTATAAATTGTACTGTAAAAAGCGACAATGACATTTTTATTAGTAATATTTTTATCGACCCACGCGACAATCAGCAATACACGTTTGTAACAATAGGCAATTTTTTCTGGATAGCGGAAAATCTCAACTATAAAACCGAAACACCTTTGAACTCATGGTGCTATGCTAATAATGACTCCAATTGCAAAAAATACGGCCGTTTATATGATTGGGATGCCGCAATGCAGTCTTGCCCTGACGGTTGGCGTTTACCCAGTCTCTGGGAATGGATTAATTTATTTCGTAATACCAACAACAGCAGTATGGACAGTTTAGGCTTCTCTACTTTGTTAGGTGGTTATCGCGATTCCGCTAACAGATTCTTTTTCGTTGACGATGTAAGCTATTGGTGGGTAGCTACAGAGTTCAATCAGTATCGTGCCCACAGCATATCATTATCTCCTGAAGGTATGGCACTTTTATATCTTGGCTCTTCTAAGTTTGATGGTTATTCTGTTCGCTGTCTTAAAAGAAACTATATGCCTGATATTGCCATTGCTATGCGTGTTAAGGAAAGTATGAAAAAAATATCACGTTTCGACGATTACGAGTTATATCTTGATTCATTATTAGCAAATAGTTATGGAACTGTTTTGGCTTGGTGTAACACTATGAGAAAGGATAGTTCTGAATTAATAAACTATTACATAGAAAATTGTTACAGAAAAGATTATTTTTTAAAATATTATAATGAACGCTGTGTAAAACCAGCACAAAAATTTGAATCTTCAACAACAGGTATACATTATAGACGTCTAGAAAGAAGTACGCCGTGTTCTTTTACAGGTATTCTTCCAGACGTGAAATTCATAAATTGTGACCCTCCGCGCACCGCTATATATTATATTTCAATTGTTAAAACCGAGACCGGCGCGCTTGCCAAATTTTCTTTAACAGGTAACCACATAAGGCCGAGATATCTCGAGGTAGAATTTGATAAGAGAGAATGGTTTGATTTTATAAGAACCTTATATGAATTCAATTTTGCCGAATGGGAAAATTTTAAAAGCCCAAGTGTTAATTTTAAGGCAAAATTTGAAAAATCAAAGCTCTCGGAAGCTAAGCTGGATTGGGAATTTTTTGTCTACTCTTTAGACAGCGTGATAATCGCATATACCGGTAACCGCAATGACGGATACAACCATAGACAATATAAATCCGATTTCTCCGGTAAACTTCCACCAAATTGGGAAGAGTTTAATAAAAGAATAATGGAAGAAATAATAGGAAAAATGTGGAAAAAGGCAGATGCAGGAATGGATAGGCCATGGTGGTTCTAAAAATAACTGAACAGCAGACAGATCTTTTTGTCTTTGTTTCAGTGAAACACGTTGGCGGATGGCTCGACGGCGCGTACACCTACATAAACGAATTCTCTTGCATACGAGCGGAGAAAGGCATATACGCCCCTCCCCTGCGCACCCCCATCCCGCGTATAGACGGTGTCACAACCGCACTAGTAGGAGCAACAGGCGACCTCGCCC
>JAITUN010000281.1 GCA_031286285.1 Bacteroidales bacterium
AAGCGGTGTGGAAATAGTGTGGAATCGGCGAGAATATGTCAGCGAAATCCGTAACGGCTGAAAAATCCGTAGCGATTGATAAAGTCGTAGCGGTCGAGAGAGAGCCGGAAATCGGGCGAAATGGCGGAATAGTTTCGGAATAACTACCGGAAAACATTATAGTTTGAACGTAAATAAAACAACGTCCACACCTGACATTACCCGAATATATCAATTCAATAGCGGTCTGATTCTTATTACATAGGTGTTTATTATGTTAATGAAATTCAAAATTATTTTTTTTAATTCTTCAGTTCCGCGTCTTATGGTCTGCCTGAATTTATTAAAACGCATCTTACTTCCGCATCTTTCTATAAAACAGCACATAAAGCAATATTTTCGCCTAAATGTAGCAACTAATATGCAGTGTTAAAGTTTGTTAATAATTATGATATTAAAAATATACATTGTAATTTTGCGCCGACTAAATATTTTGATATGTATATTCAGCGTAACAAATCAGTAAACAGTAAAACCGGCAAAGTTTACCGGTCGGTGCTGTTATGCTCCAAATATCGTGAGGGCAAGAAAGTTAAGACCCGCACATTGGCAAATCTTTCCCACCTTCCCGATTGGCTCGTATTGGGGATAGAAAACTTGCTCAAATCTGACAGAGAAACCACAGTTTTGTTGAAAGACATTGAGGTGAAAACTTGTGTCGATTACGGTTTTGTGTTTGTATTGCTTGAGATGATGAGGCAATTGCGCATAGACGAAGTTTTAGAAAAGACACTTTCAAAATCAGATGCCTGCATTGTTAAAGCGATGCTGATCGGGAAGATTATCACGGGAGGCAGCAAATTGAGCATTTTCAATTGGCTTGGTCGTCAAGACGCAGGCTGCAAACTGCTCGGATTAGAGATGAAGGGACTCAAAGTAGACCATTTATATAACTCGCTTGGACAGTTGTGTTTGCATCAGTCGAAAATAGAAAAAAAATGGTTTCGCTACCATAAAGGTGTTAGTCGCCGTACCTACCTGTATGACCTTACCGGTACCTATTTTGAGGGAAAACACAATGCCTTTGCCGCATACGGATACAATCGCGACGGCAAAAAAGGCAAGATGCAGATGTGTGTTGGTTTACTGACCACAGATGACGGTTTTCCGCTGCGCATTCAAGCCTTTTCGGGTAATACGTCCGACAGCACAACGGTCCCCAAACAGATTCGCTCATTAAAAAATGACCTTGGCGTTCAAGACATTATATTTGTCGGCGACCGTGGAATGCACATTACCTATAATTTGGAAAACGACCCTGAATTATCCGAAGAAAACATAAAATTTATCACCGCTCTTACTCGTTCTCAAATACAAACACTTATTTCACAAGATGTTCTTCAGTTAAGTCTGTTCAGCAAAAATTTAGCCGAAGTTACCCTCGAGAGCAAACGTTATATTCTTTCGCTGAATCCCGACTTGCAATACAAAGAACAAGCCTATCTTGATAAACGCCGCAAGGATTGTGACGCCTTGATCGAGGAGGTTCGAAAGTCGTGGAGCAAGCGTTGTGCTCAAAACGAGGAAAATCTCAAAAAACAACGCGAGAGCCCCGCAAAAGGAAAATACAAACACCTGAAAACAGAATTAAACGACAAAGATATAAAAAGTTATATACGCCGCATAGAAAAAATAACGGAAAAATGCACAACAAGCAAATATTACACTGTGGAAGCAATCGACAATCAATTATTTACCGTAGTTTTCCGGCAGGATGAATTTGAAAAGAGCCGTTCGCTTTGCGGAAAATATGTGATACACACCAACGTGACGGCAGAAGAGATGACCACGGAACAAGTGCGTGGCGAGTACAAAAAACTGCAAAACGTTGAACATGCTTTCAGAGACCTCAAAAGCGACAACATCAGCATACGTCCGGTATATCACTGTAACGAAATTCAGACAAGAGGGCATGTCCTCCTATGCATGTTTGCATACGCCATTATCAAGGCGATGGAAGACAAGCTGTTTCCGTTTCTTAAAATTTATAATAAAAACAATAAAACTCAATTGGCTTTCAATGATTTGACGGCTGAACTCAACGATATAAAAATGTGTGAACTCAAAATAGGAAGGGGAGTAACTTCTGTCAAGTACCCCGAGTTGACCTCCCTGCAAAATGGAATACTTGATGTGTTGAAAATCGATGCCAAAAAAATGACAGGGTAGCAACTAATCGAAAATTTTATCGAGGCATCGCATTGAATATCTGCGACATCGTGGAGTAAGATGCGATAGAAGCTGTTTGCCAAAATGCCGACTTGAATACCGCCGGCAACGTAAAATTGACTGCCGGCGCCACCGGTACGAAATTGAAACATCAACGGAAAACGAAGATACAAAACCTCGTGGCTCTCTTCGTAACGATTATATTCGGCAACCATGTAGAAACGACTGATAGCGGGCAATTCTTCGGGAGTGGCAATAAGATTGCGGGTTACTTGACGGTCGATAGAAATGAAAGCATTATACGAAGCCATATTAACGCCGGTTCTGAGCGAAAAACGATTTGTAAACAGTATGGAAAAATCGCATCCAAAGCTGTAACCAACACTGTGGGAAGACTTAACGCCGCCGACTGTAGTAAAATGCAAAGCCGAAATTCCGCCGGAACCGCCTACACTGACTTCAAAATTATTGGAAATATTGCG
>JAITUN010000298.1 GCA_031286285.1 Bacteroidales bacterium
ATATCAATGAATTGATTATCTAATAGGATATCTGCTTTTTCTAATTGTATTTCATAAACGGGTCCCGGCTTTATGTAACTACAATTTAGATAAAGACTATCCAAGAAATAGTATTTTTCTACATGAAACTCTTCAAAAACTTTGTTAAGTTCTTCGTTTCCTGTTATGGTGTTATTAATAGGTAAAACTGAGGGATCTATGGGAACTACCCATAAAATACCTCTAAAAGGTGATTGTGCGATGGCTTCTTTTTGGCAAAGAAGCAATAAAAAGCACAAAGACAACATAAAAAAAGGGCGTAAAAGAGTATCTTTCTTGCAGAGCAAACAGATATGAGAATGTAAATTTTTAATAATGACAAGTTGTATAGCACACAATAATAATCCGTTCGCAAAGAGGTTGCTTAAATACAAAATAACCTTATATAAAACGTAGATTTTCATATCTCAAATTTAACTTGATATTTAAAATCGCTGCGAAGGAAACACTAATTTTCATACACACGTACAAAAAAACAATAAAAATGGCGTAAAAATGTCTTGAATGTAGCAAATGAATCTTAATATTCTGATTATCAACAAGAATTTATTTACTCAAAATGCAACATTTTACCCTTTTTTCAATCATTCACACACCTCACACTCAACCCATCCTCTTTCTTCTTCAAATCTTTGAGGATACTCCCGCAGAAGTAGGCGATATAATAGTATGGCACGGGAGAAGTATTTAGTTCTGCGTCGCTTGCCCACCAACCGGTGAAGCCGTACAGGTCTTCAAATCTGTTCATTACACTGTTGTAGAAACCTGCGGGGTGCGCTGTGAAGCCGAAATCATCTGTGCCGGGCGCCGGAGGAGTAAGCCAGTATTTTGTACTCATAAGCTGTTGCGCAGAGTAGGATTGCAACAAACCCCATTCAGATTGTGAAGGAATGTGCCAACCAGCCGGACAAATGCCTTGAATGTGCGTTATATATAACACACCATCGTTTACTGCAGAATACCAATCGTACAACAACCCGAAAATGGTATCCAATTGGTCCGGACAGCCCAAACAGGTATAAGGAAGAGCAAATGAAATCGGTTCGCCCGAATCAAAATAAACAGTTGACCGCAAATTCTCAGTCCAACACATTCCACCAAGAGAAGTTACTTTGTATTTATTATCTTCGGTATCTTTAATATATTCCGGGCAAGGGTCTTTTAGAATAATTTGATTTATAGAACTTTCACAATTTCCAATACTTGCTTTCACATAATAGTCATCCTTGGGTGGGTTGAAAATGACAACGTTTCCAGTAATCTTCCCTGTTCCATCCGAATCTGTATAATAAGTATAGAGAATACCGGGTAGCATATCCACTGCTAAACTTAAATCTACAGGCATAAAACGATACGCAGGCAGTGTATCGTTTTTCAGAATCTCATCCGGTATTTGTTTCTGACAACCTTTAACTCCTATCGAATAAGCCGCGTAACTGTTGGGAACAATAGCAGAGGTTGTGGAAACACTTCCTCTTGTATTCAATTGAGAAGCCGTGCCAAAAATCTGCGAAGTCAAATCCACTTCAGAGGCAACTTCTACCCATTTATTCAAAATCGGGTCCCAGCCTGTAATACACAAATCATCAAAAACGCCGACTAATGTCGTGAGATCGGAGTTCCACGACAAAGTAATCGTCGCCGCTACTGTTCCTTGAATAATCCACGATTCATCAGTAATGGCAGATAGTTCGCTACTTAACGCGGTGGGCGTAAATTGTGCGGTATGGTAATAGGCAACATCGGTGGGCGCAGCATCCGAAGCGCCGCTGATGGCTGCCGGTCGGTACTCATTCTGCCCTACAGGGAAAATGAAAGCATCCGGACTGTGAGACCGTACAAAACCATTCACGAAAGATTGATTGGAAGAGTTCCAATCAGCGCTCTCTGCAAAAGACAACATCCCTCTAAGCGATAGATCGCTACTTCGGGTAGTAACGATATTGTTCTCAATATGCAGTGTGTTGCCACCGGGGATGTAGAAATATCCTGCCGGCGCTATATACACTTTGCCAGTCGCAAGATGTACGGTTTGCCCTCGAAGTAAAAAAACTCCAAGAAAAAGTACTATTATGATTAGTAATGTTTTTTTCATAATAAAATTTAGTGGTTAGTGGTTAATACTCATTACTCATTACTATTCTGCAATACAACGGATCGAGTATCCGAATGTAGGGCTGTTGAAACCCATAATTCCATCTTCATCGTCAAAAGTCATGCTGTAGTTATACAAGGGACTGAATATTCTGGAACTCCTGTAAGTGCCGTTCATACCGCGAAAAGTGAGTGAGCCATCATTAGGGTCTCGGCGACCGGCAGCAGGCAGAAATAGTGCATTACCAAACATATTTCCACTCCAACTATCATAATCCCAACTGCCTACATTGGTTATAGGGTTGTTATCGAGTACCCCCTGCCATTCGTTGTAACTTGGCACACGGTAACCCGGGGGACAAGGATCGAAAACACTTTTTACGATTACGTTTGCACCGTCAGTGTTATCACCGTACCAACCAAACGGAGTCTCAGTATTCCACACGCCGATAATCTCATCGAAAGTAGCCGCAGGTATGGGAGAACCCCATTGGTAATAGTCACCGTTTAAACCCGGAGAAGGATAAAAAGGATGGGCATTGGGATCTGCGCCCAAATTACGGCACATAAATTTTTTCCAAACTCCCGGAGCAATGTAGGCGCCACATTCAATGTGTCCCCAAGGATCTGTATCACCACCTGTGCCTGGATCTGTACCACTACCTGTTCCGCTATCGCACAAAAATTTCCATGCAGTGCCGTTCCAGAACTCAATACATTTGGTAGTGGTGTTAAAGATCATCAGTCCTTCCGCTACAGAAGAGGCTAACCCTGCAATGGCATCGCGCTCGGTGGTGGAGAGTTGCGGCAAACGCAGTCCGCCATAAGTGCCGGTTTCATACTGCCCCATCAATTCTAATACCGAAAAAGGCTGTGGCGCTACATCGGCGCCAATAGTTACTTGCGCATCTATTTTTCCAACAGAGAAAAAGAGGATAAGCGTACTCAAAGTGGTTAAAAAAGTGATTTTTTTCATTGTTAATTTTTTTTGTTTATAATTAATTTAAGGTTAAGTACTTGCGTAATTATTTTATTACAATATTCTTTTAATTTATTAAATTATGAATTTTATGTGAATTAACACGTTGCAAAATTATATTGAATAAATGAGATTGAACCCAGTAATTTTACTGGAAAAATACTGGTTTTTTGGATGGAAATACTGGTTTTTTTTAGATATATGAGTATTTGTTTTTGTTGTTTATTTGCACCTACAGTACGCATTTGAAAAAAACAACATACCAAATATAATAATTATCCTAATTTTTTTTTTTTCAAATTATTTTTTTAACAAAAAAATCATTCATTTGCGCTGCAAAAAAAAATAGTCAAAAAATCAATAATTCTTATGGCATCCATATCCTCCACTTCCATCAAAAGACCTGTTTTTACCATCGTTTTGAATCTGTTTTTCATTATTGTGGGCGTGATTGGGTTTATGTATCTCGGCGTGCGCGACTATCCCAGCGTTGACCCGCCAATTATCACAGTTCAAACTTCTTATGTAGGCGCCAATGCAGATGTAATTGAAACTCAGATAACAGAGCCGTTAGAATCAGCCATCAACGGCATCCCCGGCATCCGCGCTATGTGGAGCAGCAGCCGAGACGGGCGCAGCAATATTACCATTGAGTTTGAGTTGGAAATTCCAATGGAAACCGCTGCCAACGACGTGCGCGACAAAGTCTCCGGCGCTATGCGGCTGCTCCCCAAAGAGATTGATCCGCCCGTAGTGGCAAAAGCAGACGCAGACGCACAGCCCATTTTTGGGTTAAGTTTAAGTAGTAACACCTTCTCCATTATCGAAGTGAGCGCTTATGCTGATGCCGATGTGAAAGAGCGGCTGCAAACCATTCCGGGAGTTAGCTCTGTGGAAATATGGGGCGAGAAAAAATTAGCGATCCGCCTTAAAATGGACCCGATGCTATTAGCCGCTTACCAACTTACTCCCAACGATGTAAGCAACGCCATTTCCCGTGAAAATGTGGAACTCCCCTCCGGAAGAATTGAAGGCGCAAACACCGAGCTGACGGTGCGCACCATGGGACGCCTCCAAACGATTGACGACTTCAACAACCTCGTCATCGCACAAACCAACGACCGCATTATCAGATTCAGCGATATCGGAACTGCCGTAATAGACGCAGAAAATGTGCGCTCTATTATGAAACAGGGAGGTAAAATGATGGTCAACTGCATCATCATCCCGCAACCGGGCTCTAATTACATTGACATCGTGAACCGCGTGAAGGAAGTGCTACCCGATATTGAACGCAACCTCCCCACCGGAATAGAAGCAAAAATCACGTTCGACGATACCATCTATATTCGAAATGCTATCAATGAAGTGAAAAGCACTATCGTAGAAGCATTTTGTTTGGTGGTACTCATTATTTTCCTCTTCCTGAGAAACTTCCGTACTACAATGATCCCCATTTTAGCGATCCCCATTTCGCTCATCGGCACATTTTTTATCATGTATATTTTTGGGTTTTCCATAAATATTCTAACATTGTTAGCCATTGTTTTGTCCATCGGTATAGTGGTGGATGACGCGATTGTAGTGATGGAAAATGTGTACCAAAAAATTGAATTGGGATTAACACCGATTCAGGCGGCGTTTAAAGGCTCGAAAGAGATCTACTTTGCTATTATTGCAACCACTGTTGCCTTAGTTGCTGTATTTTTCCCGATTGTTTTCTTAAAAGGAACTACCGGAAGATTGTTTAGGGAATTTAGTATGGTAATTGCCGGAGCAATTGCCATTTCTGCAGTGGTAGCCTTGACACTCTCGCCGATGTTATGCAGCCGCCTTTTAAAGAAACAAGAAAAAGAATCGTGGCTGTTTCGGGTTACGGAGCCTTTTTTTGTTTGGCTTATCCGTATTTATAAAAAAGGATTGCTCGGTTTTATGAAAGTGCGTTGGATTGCGCCCATTTTCTTAATCTTTTCGTTGTTTTACTCCATCTATTTGTGGCAAAAACTCCCCTCTGAAATGGCGCCCATTGAAGACCGCTCATCACTGCGCGTCAGTTCTACTGCACCGGAAGGAACCTCATTTCAATATATGGACAACTATACCAACGAGTTGAATAATTATCTCAAAGAGGCGGTTCCCGAAGCAGACCTGATGTTTTCGTTGGTGGGACGTGGCGCTACAAACTCATCATTTACTAATGTCATCTTAAAAAATCCTGATGAAAGAGAACGCTCACAGCAGGAAATTTTTGAGGAAATTGCGCCCACGCTCCGTAAATTCTCCGGTGCAAGAACCATTATGACACAACGACAAACATTTGGAAATAGTCGTGGTGGGATGCCTGTTGAGTATGTTATTCAGGCTAAAAATTTGGATGCCTTAAAGGCTGTTCTTCCAGATTTTATGGACAAGGTAGCGCAAAGCCCTGCTTTTTCAGCCTACGACTTAAATTTGAAATTTACCAAACCGGAGCTTACGCTTCGCATCAATCGTGATAAAGCCGCTTTTCTAGGCGTTTCGGTGGAGGATATTTCCCGCACCTTGCAACTTACTATGAGCGACCAACGTATTGGTTATTACATTTATAATGGCAAACAGTATCAGATTATCACCCAATTTGACACAGAAAATCGTGGAAAACCTACCGATTTGGAAAATGTGTATGTACGTAACACAAATGGGGAACTTATTGGTTTGAACAACTTGGTTGAACTTACCGAGAACTCAACGCCTCCACAACTCTATCGTTACAACCGTTTTGTTTCGGCAACTGTTTACGCCAATCCGGCAAAAGGGCACACATTAGGAGAAGGGATTAAGGAGATGGACAAAATTGCCGAAGAAACATTAGACGACAACTACAAGACTACCCTTTCGGGGAGTTCTAAAGATTTTGTAGAGAGCTCCTCCAGTTTGATATTTACCTTCTTTTTGGCGTTAATATTCATCTATTTAGTACTTTCCGCCAACTTTGAAAGTTTCCGCGACCCGTTTATCATTATGCTTACCGTTCCGTTAGCGTTAATGGGAGCTTTAATTTCACTCTTTATTTTTGAACAAACTATGAACATATTCAGTCAGATAGCCATGATTATGCTCATTGGATTGGTTACCAAAAACGGTATCTTGATAGTTGAGTTTGCCAACCAGAAAAAGAGGGTAGGTATTCCCTTTAGTGAAGCCATTATAGAGGCATCCATTTCCCGTTTCCGTCCGATCTTGATGACCAGCCTTGCCACTGTTCTTGGGATTTTGCCCATGGCAATCGCTACCGGCGCCGGCAGCGAAAGTCGTGTAGCAATGGGAATCGCCGTCGTAGGCGGGATGATGTTCTCCACTCTGCTTACTTTATTTGTAATTCCGGCAATCTACACTTATCTGTCTTCTAAGAAAGTGGTAAAGATTGAGGAAGAGGGGGAACAGGAGTGAAAGGGTATGGTAAATAGTCCGATATTTTTACAGATTATTCAAACTAAATTTTGTTTTTTATAGGATTAGCATAGATACCCAAAAAAATAGAACTGATAATATCTTTATCTCCATCTATATGATTTAAAACATGATAATATCTTTGCAAAAATTGTTCTTTTTCTTCAGGAGTATAGTAAGCTACAAATTTGTTTGTTTTTGAACGTAAATCATGCGCAATATAGTTGGTACTCCATAATTTATAGTTTTGGTAAATCCTTTTATCAGTTAAACGAGCCAAATTGCTATAAAATTTATTTGAAGAATCTTCTACAAGATTAATATATTCCTCTTTTTCAAGAGGTTTACAAATACTAAAATGCACATTTCCTTTTTGCTGGGTAATTCCCGTTAAAATACTTGTCAAATCTTCATTTATCTGTTTCTCATATTTTACACCTTGATTAGACAAATACAACTCTTTTGTTTTGAACAAATCGCAAGGTTCCCACTGATAAGAAACGGAAACAGGAACAATATTAAGCTCTTCCACCGACTTCACTAGGTCTTTCCTGTTGCTCATGCAAAACATAGTTATAATTCCTTGGTCGGTAACATCGTTTCCATCTTTAGTACGTCCGTTCCTTTGAGCAATCCAAATAGATTCTCCTTTTTGTGTTAATGTATAACGTATATATTCAGATAGGCGCAATGAATTATTATAAAACTCGCGATTATTTCCACCTCTAATAACTTTAAACATTTTATTCGACTTGCCAATGTCAACAACCAATTGTGAACTCATGAGATTACTTCCGAAAGTGATTTCAGTAGTACGAAACCCATTATCATGCAATGCAGATTGCAGTAAGGAGGAATCTAAAACTATATCACGATGGTTGGAAAGAAAAAGATAATTTTTCTGTGGATTTAAATACTCAAATCCACTGCAGGTAAACTCACTAACAGTTTGCTTAATTACCTGTTTATTGAATGGGTACATAACGCCATATTGAAAATCGAAAATATTATTAAACTCCAACAACATTTCTTTCACTTCGCTCAATTTTTTTTCAGGAAATACGAACTTAGAAATTGCAGGAAATAATTCACTCTCAACTATACGCTTCATTGCAGGCATAATTTCAGCATCATTATACGGACGTAGATCGTCAAAGGTATTAGTCATAAAGATTTTTTTTGTCGTTTGTCAATAATTTTAATAGGTTTTCGGCAAATATCAGGAGTAGTGATATCTTTTATTTGGGCAATCGTACAAATTTCAATTTCCGGTGCTACACGAATACGCGCCCTAAAGCGGTCTTTCATATCTTTAATGACGTCATATTCAGGCTCTTCTCTTAAACCAATTTTAATTAATATGTCATCATTTCCACACTCATCATCAAAAACTTCAACGAGATAATTTTCAATTAAAGAAACGTTGTCAATAACATCAAAAATAGCAGGAGGATAAATAGTTGTACCTTTATATTTTATCATTTGATTAAGACGTCCAACAATAGGGCTTATTCTCATTGTAGTTCTGCCGCATTGACAAGTTTCATAGTGAAACTTTGCCAAATCTCCTGTTCTAAATCTCAGTAGGGGCATTCCTTCCACTCCGAGTGTAGTAATTGTGAGTTCACCGGTATCGCCTTTTGGAACGATATTTCCATTTTCGTCAATCAATTCACAAATAATAAGTTCGGGGTGGTGATGTCCACCACATCCATACTTGCACTCTGTAAAACTGCTTGCCATTTCTGTTGAGGCGTATGTTGAGTAAAGTTCAACATTCCACTTTTCTATTATACTTTGCCCGAGCAGATTCAATTTAAAATCCTGTTCTCTCAAATTTTCTCCGATACACACCAATTTTTTAATACTTGAGTTTTTGTAATCTATTCCATTCTCTTCAGCATATTTGACGAGTTTCAGAATGAAAGATGGGACTAGAACGGCAATATTTGGTTTTATCCGCTGAATAGTATCCCATTGCAATTCTGCGATTCCGTTCCCCACACGAATAACACTTGCTCCTAACTTTCTAATTCCCAAAAAGTACGCCAATCCTGCCATAAATCGCTTATCCATAGTGGTCATCAACTGAAAAATATCTCCGCTCTTAGCACCTGCGCACTCAAAGGATAATTTCTCGTTGTATGCCAAACGTTCCAAATCTGCTTCGGTCATTGCGAAAGTAACGGGATCGCTGAGTGTACCTGAAGTTGTTATATAATCAATTATTTTTTCTTTATGTACACAAAAAAAATCTTCATTGTAATATTGTAGGTCTGTTTTTTCAGTGAACGGTATTTGCTGTAAATCTTCAATTTTGTTAATTTTTTCTATATCAATTTTATTTTGCAAAAACATCCGTTTATAAAATGGTGAATATTCTTTCAAATATTTCAGTGCTATTTTCAGTTTTTCTTCCTGAAAATGTTTGATTTCAAAAAAGGAACTATATTCGATAGTGTTGTACATTTTTGTATTGTTATTTAGCGCTTTGATATAATAATTAGCCTGTTGTAATAAATAAAATTATCTGATTTGTAGTTACAATATTATTCATTAATTCAGTAAAATATGACATTTTGCATCATCTAAGAATCTATAAATTATTAATAAAGTTCAAAAAATCAAAGATCCAACCCGTTGCTTTTCCAACAGGTTTGATTCCGAATCCGTGTCCACCATTTCTTGATTCATCAATCAACAAAAATTTATATTTTACATTATGCTCAATTAAAGCATTTTCAAAAACCACACTATTTCTATAATCTACAGTTTTATCTCCTATACAATGTAAAAGAAATATGGGAGGTAAATTTGCATGCACATTCTTTTCTAAACTCATCAAATACTTTAATTCATCTGTATAATTATTTCCTAGTAAATTTTTTCGAGATTTTTTATGTACAATACTATCATCCATAGATACAACTGGATAAATCATTGCAGTAAAATAGGGTTTCAATTGTGCTGCTGAATAGATTGCCGCCATCCCTGCCAAATGCCCACCGGCAGAAAAACCCATAATACCAATTTTATTAGGATTTATTCCATATTTTTCATTGTTATCTTTCAAAAAATTCATAGCATTTTCTAAATCCCGATACATGTCGGGATAATGGCATCCTTGTTTTGCAGTTCTATATTTCAATACAAAAGCCGGAATACCTTGTTTGTTAAGTTCTTTTGCAACTACAAACCCTTCATTGTTCATATCCAACCAATAGTAGCTTCCGCCGGGACAAATAATTACAGAAATACCTTTACTGTCTTTTTTTATCGGTAAAAAAACAAATAGTTCGCTCCATTTTTGTTTTCGTGTTCTCTTTATCCTTTCCCAAATTTTTATACTTATCAGAATCGAAAGAGATAAAAGACTGGCAACAAGAATTACACAAATAATTGTTTTTTTCATTATAGATTCTTATTTAGTGCTTAAATTCAAAAGCGCTCCAAAAGATTTTCCGGCTGTTGCAAAGACCATTTTCAAACGTATAAATTCGTCCACTTGATAATCTGAAAATGGGCTACAAATTTTGTCCCACGAAAACTGAGTCACTAATGTATTCATATCCTCAGTCTTATAAAATTTATACACCACACTTACGAGTGCATCCTTTGAATAAGGACCTGCAAAATAACCGGGGACAATATTAACAATTTTTACACAAAGAGTGTATTTTGCGTTAGAATAACTTTGACTTACAGACTTGTTTTTCAATTCATCATTACAATACTTAATAAAATTATTCATAAATTGTTTTCTCCACTCTCCTTCCCAATTCTTTTTCCATTCTTCTGCTTCTTTTGGTGTTTTTTCTTTTTCCATTCTTTTTTTAACGAAAATTTCTTCCGCTTTTCCATCCACAGTTACTCCATTAAAGTCAAATACTAGGTTTATTTTACTTTCATTGTCAAGAAAAGTAAGAGATCCTTTTTTTAATTTTTGAGCCGAAACGCTCGTCGCTACTAATGCTAGCAATACTACAAATAAAGATCTTAGTTTCATAAAAAATATTTTTTGGGTTAATACTAATGTTATTAAATAAATAAATGTTTAGTCTCTTCTTTTGATAATTTTCGATAGTTTGTTTTCGAATTTTGGTTAAATATTACTTCATAATATTGTTCATCGTAAAAAGAAAGCACAGAATTAGTGTCAGGTGTACACTCTATGTAAATAATCTCCCTTAGATTCAATCCTTTTTTTTCACAAATCTGCATTGCGAGTTTAATACCTGCGGCAGTTACAGATGTTCCTGGATTATCTTGATACAGTTCAGTAACCACAACAATTTTTTTGTCATTATAATCCACTATTTTCAAACCGCATGCTGATTTTTGCTCCCACTCTCCGGCGAAAGAGAATATTTCGTCATAGTATTTTTCGGGTACTTTCATATTTAACTCTTATAGCTCATTAACACTTTAGCTCCTCATCTAACCACTTCTTTACCAAAACTTTTGTTGATTAATCGTCTATCGCGGGGGCGGTAAGTTCCTTCTTTCATTTCGCGCATCATTACTTTTGTAAAGAGGCGCATCATTTTCTCTTCTTGCGATTCATTAGCATAAAAGATTTTCCATGCATAGTAGTATAGGTCTTGCAATTTTTCAGCGCTCATTTGTTTAGGATGAAAGACTACCTGTCCGGCATTGTAGTTATCCCAATCATAGTCAAAAATCCTATTATCTCTCATCAGGTCATCATATCCTTTGGTATGCGGAAAAGGAGTCATTACTGTAAACTCTGCTAAATCTAAATCAATTTCAAGAAGAAAGTCAATAAGTTGTTTAATATAATCTTCGCTATGATTATCAAGGCCTAAGAGGATAGTTCCTTCTACTCCAATTCCGTAATCGTGGTACCGTTTCACTCGTTCTTTGATATAATCGGATGTATCGTAAACGGCTTGATAAACATACCATGCACCTGCTTGAGCTGCCAAATCAAGAATTTTGGGATTGTCTTCAATGGTGTGGCTAATCCAATTTTTTCTCAAAGGGATCATCTCCTTAAAAAGTTCAATTTCCCACTCATCATTTTGCGCCAACGAGTTATCAACAATGAAAAGGCGATTGTTATCTATTGTTGTCAACTCTTCAATTACCTTATCCATAGGACGTGGGCGAAAGACACGACCCCCTAAATAAGATACTGCACAGGGGTAACAACTAAATCGGCATCCTCTAGAAGCATGAAAAAGGTCAACCATCTGTACCCCTTTATGGTTGTATAGCTCCTGTTTGTACAATTCTCGGCGAGCAGGACCTACTAATTCTATAGGTGGATGATTTCCCATGAAATTATAGACTTTTTTAAGTTTATCTTTTTTCAAATCATTAAAGACCTCTTCCATTCTTCCTTCTGCTTCTCCAAGAAAAACAGAATCTGCATGTTCCATAGTTTCTTCTGCATGCAGCATGGTAGAAATCCCGCCAAAAATTACTTTTTTGCCTCTACGGCGAAACTCATCAGCAATTGCCCAGCCTCTTTTTACTTGTGAGCTTAGCATCATGGATACACCAACAAAATCGCAGGCTTCATCAAAATTGATTTCTTCCACATTTTCATCAGTAAAGCACACGTGCACATCCTCAGGTAATGTAGCTGCAAAGACAACAGGTCCGTGCGGTGGCAAGTTAAATGTTGTTTGCCCCGGTAATTTGTTCCATTTTGGATAAATTAGTTTGAACTTCATTGGTCAAGATAGTTATTGGTTAATAAACTGAATAGATAACTTGGCAAAACGATGCACACTATTATGTACTACAGCGTTAATAATATGTGTCCCCATCTCTTCTGATGAAATGGAAATAGAAAAAGTTACCTCTCTGTTTTCCAAAGGATTAATTATATTCAAAAATTTAATATTATCTATTCTTTTTAAAAAAAGGTTGCATTGTAACTTTTCTATTAATAGTTCTTTAATAATTTGAATTATACAGACTCCCGGTGTAATTGGATTTGCAGGAAAATGCGCTTCATAAATAAAGTGTTCGGGATTCAATTCGAGAACATAATCAAATCCTTTTTCTGTTTGATGAAAATTTTTTACATAAAAAAAACTATCTTTAAGTTTCATTTTGGAGAGGGCAATAATTACTTTGATAAAAGAATAAATGTATGATTTTTGTTTTCAATATGGTTGTAGCAGAGAATTTTTGATTGACTCTGTAAGAATTGAGAACTACGGTTTTCTTGTGAAGAGTCATGCACATTGGATATCTGCTTTCTCGAGTTGCACATCAAAAAGTCGGGAATAGTACCTCTCCTCAAACAAGTTGCTGCCGCATAAACCCCCAGCGCGGACGCTGTGTAACTTTCTCCGAAAATATTTTTATATTGCAGGAGGGGGATTTTGGGGAATAATTTCGCACAATTTTCAAAATAGATCTTGTCGTTTTCTTCCACTCCATTTACACCGATCATGATGAAATCAATATTCTTAATTTCTCTAATCGCAGTTATATCCTCCAACTTCAAAACTGCTCCAACGCCTTTATAAATTTTCTGCACTGCTTCAATTTTGCACAATGTTTTATCTGTATTTTTATTAGACAACATCATAGCTACTGCTGTTTCTCCAGCAAAGGTTTGCTTTGGGTTTCCCAGATAAGAAGTTTTTTTTAGTAGATTATAGTATGCCGGAGTCATTTCGTCATGTGCTCCTACCAATAGATTTCGAGTAGTTTTACTATTCACAATACTCTTATGGTGTAATTGTAAAAAGGCATCCAGTAGAGCACATTCAAAAGAGATTCCTTTATGGGCATAAGTACAGTTGTACGAATTACATTTTGAATCAATAGCGATTAGTGAACCAATAGTGTTATGTGTTGACTGCATGAAATGCGTAGGGTTAAGAAATTCTTCGCCATCACGGGTAAGTTTATCGAGAAATATCTCAGTACTTTCAATACATCCCAATCCTGTGCCTGTAATAATAGCATCAGGTGAAAGGACTCCACTTTCTTTCATTGTTAGTCTTGAAACAAGCAATGCTCTTTTGAGAATTTTTCCGTATCTGCGTACTTCGTTTGGTGTAAAAAAAAGTTTGTAGTCAGGTTCAATCGCTCTGATGTATGGTTCGGAATAAAAAGAAGGATTTTCAAACCAGTCATCCCACAAGGGTTGTTGGGCTGAAATATGTTTAACAGAGTTTATATAGGCGTTATTCATTTCGCAGTTATCTTACTAAATATCAAGCTTGTGTCATTTCCTCCAAAACCAAAAGAATTATTTAATACATGGAGAAGAGGTTTAGTGGGTTTTTGGTTCATAGCAGGAGTAAACGACAATTCAGGTATTTTTTCTAAAAAATTAAGGTTAACGGGGATAAAATTATTCTGTAAAGCCAAAATAGAGATAACTGTTTCTACGCAACCGGCAGCGCTTGTTGTATGTCCGGTAAAAGATTTTGTAGAAGAAACGTGGGGGATTCTATCTCCAAAAAGTCTCATGATTGCCGTACCTTCACTCACATCGTTGTTTGTAGTACCTGTTCCATGTGCGTTTATATAATCAATATCCTTTGGTTTCAATTTTGCTTTTTCGAGTGCTTTTATCATTGCTAGATATGCCCCCTCGCCATCCGGAGATGAAGCTGTTTGATGATAAGCATCGCAAGTATTAGCATAGCCCGAAAGTACAATTTGGGGTTTAGGATTTTTACAATTCCGGGATTTTTTTTCTTTTGTCACGCAAATGTTATCATCGCGTTCCATCACTATATAAGCTGCTCCTTCACCAAGATTCAATCCGGCTCTTGATGCATCAAAAGGCCGACAAGGCTCACGGTCAAGTATCATTAAAGTATTAAATCCATTCAAGTGAAATTTTGTAATACACTCACTACCACCGGCAACGACCAAATCGGCACAACCACTCTTCAACAACTCAGCTCCTAAAACAATGGCATTTGCAGCAGAACTGCAAGCAGTTGATATGGTATCCACTTGTGAAAAAATGCCAAAATAATCTGCAATCATTTCTGTACAAGTGCCACAATCGTGGGTTGAGATATAGGCATTTCTAGTATCATTTTCTAGAAAATCGATATAAAACTGTTCGCTCATGTCCATTCCTCCAACAGTCGTTCCTGAAATAAAAGCGATTTTTTTATTTTCAATTTTTGATTTTTCGATTTTTAGTTTGGAATTTGTAAATTGGATCAAATTTGCGTTTTGTAATGCTTCTCTTACTGCCAACATTCCCATTAATGCAGTACGGATGGTTGGCTTATTTTCAATAATATTGAGTAAAGCAATCATCTCTTCGTTGCTCATTTTAACCTCACCAACAGGAAAGTTAGTATGGGAAGTTCGCAGGTAGCGCAAAGGAGCAATACCACTGCTATTATTAATCAACGACTTTAAATTTTCATCAACATTATTACCTAATGCTGATATAATACCCATTCCTGTTACCAAAATATTAGCCATTATACTTACTTTTTTCATTTAGTGGTAATAAAACTCTACCGTCACTTTTCATGAATAAAAACCTCTATTTTTTTTATTTATAGTTTCATATAATAATCGTCTTAAAAAAATTTCTTTTATTTTAAAACAGTTTGCAAAATTATTTTTTTTTTCGATATTCATTAAGGTTTTTTAAATATGTGTTTTCTTTCTTCTTTACATTTTCTTTTTTCTGTGATAAAATAGTGCAACAATTATACAAATACTAGAAAAACCTATAGAATATGCACATTCGGGTAGAATATCCATAAAAGTTCCATTGCGTATCAAAATGTTATAAAAACCGTTCAGTCCCCAATTTAGTGGTGAAATTTGGCTAATCGTTTTCATAATCTCTGGCATAGTAAAAACAGGCACCCAAATTCCACCAATAGCGGCAAAAATAACTACTGAAAGTGCTGCAAGAATAGCTGCTTGTTGGTGGTCAGTTGTAATTTTTCCAATGAGAATACCATAGCCAATAGCTGCAAGAGACGCACACACACACATAGGCAACAACAACCAGGCGTTGTCACCAAGTATCAATTTTTGCAATCCAATATGTGGGAAAAGATATATACCTAAGGTAAAAAGTAAAGCAAACTGCAACAGACAAACGAATAAAAATACGATACCTTTACTTAACAAATATTGAAAATAGGAGGTAGGCATTGTTAGCAAACGTTTGAAACTACCTTCTTTCTTTTCATTAATTAGACTAACTGATAAAGAAAGCGTAATGAAAAATATGGCGAACAAAGTCCATGCAGGCACATTATGTTGTGTAGCATTGGGTATCACTGCATTTTCGTCAATAAAAGCATATTGTACATCAAAATCCACTTGATTTCCATCCAGTTGTATATCTTCCAACATATTCGGAATACGTTGATTAAGTTCTGAAATAAGTTCTTTAATAAGAAAATCACGCTCTGTTTTAGCGGTATATTCTTTCATTGTACTAATAAGGGTATTGCGAAATGATATTTTGAGTGTAGGGTCAATATAAATTCTAATGGATACAGAATCAACTTTTTCATACACTTCGCCAGTAAAACCTCTCAAAACAGCACGATTTGCGTTTTGGCGTATTGAATCTGAAATGCTCTGAGGAATCACAATTCCAATCATATAATCTCCTTTTGCTACTGCAACTCTCAAATCGTTCTCTCCACTTTCCGTTTTCATTAGAATAAAACTTTCCGAATTTGCTATTTGTCTTTCAATAGAATTTCCCAAAGTATCGTTGTCCATATTGAGCATAATCACAGAAATTTCAGTTTCTGTAATTTTGCCAATTAAATCGTTTTGCAAAAAAGTCATCAAAAACACAAGTACAACTGGCATCAGGAACATCAGGCAAAGGCCTGCTACATCTCTAATAAGCAACAGATAATCCTTATATAAAAGTGTAATAAACTTTCTCATGAGTCTCTTAGAGTTTTACCGGTTAGTTTTAAATACAGGTTTTCTAAATTATCGCATCCGGAATCTTGAATCAAGTCTTTCGGTTTTCCAATACAAATCAATTTTCCTTCATCAATGAATGCTACACGAGAACAAATCATTTCTGCTTCTTCCATATAATGAGAAGTATAAATAATGGTAGTTCCTTGTGCATTAATTTCTTTCAAATTATCTAATATCAGTGCTTTAGACTGTACATCTACGGATACGGTTGGTTCATCAAGGAACAATATTTTCGGGAGATGCAATAGTCCTGCAATAAGATTCATACGGCGTTTCATTCCTCCTGAATATGTTTTAATCTGTCTATTTTTGCTTTGTTCCAAACAAAAATAATCAAGTAACATTTCAATCCGTTGTTTCAATTCTTTTTTTCTAAGTCCGTAAATTCCGCCAAACACTTTAAGATTTTCAACTGCTGTCAGTGATGGATATAGGGCTAATTCTTGGGGTACTACTCCAATTAGAGGCTTAATTTCTCTAATTTGTTGAGGTAAATTGTGCCCGCAAATATTTATTTTACCTGTGTCAAATGCAACAAGTCCACTCAACATATTTAGCAAAGTCGATTTTCCTGCACCGTTAGGTCCTAGCAAGCCAAAAATTTCTCCTTGAACAACTTCAATAGAAAAATTACTCACTGCAGGATTTGTATTTCCTTTATAGGTTTTACTTACATTGTTAATTTTAATTACTATTTCTTGCATTCTGTATTAATAAATTTTCTTAAAGAAACGAAAAACCTCTTTTCTTTCTCTGCAATCACAAGTAGTCTATCTGCCAATTCATTGCAAGATTCATTACTTCTATTTTTAAATTTACGTCCACATTCAAGAGCAAAAGCACGCCAAAGGTCTCCAATAATTGACATCTCCTCGGCAAGAACCTTCAGTTTCATTTTTTGTAACACTTCTGCTGCTTCGTACAAAAATGCGCTATATAGGAATCGGAATCCTGCTCCTCCTGTTCCAAATTCTTCCATTGCTTGCAACAAAGTTGCTAAAAAAAACAATGCATCCTGTTCTCCGTATTTTTTTTCTATATTTCGTATTTGTTTTGAAAGAGAAGTAATACCATTAACACCAATCGGCAATATTGGGATATCAAGCATATTATAGCAAGTAGTTTTGATTCCTTTAATAATTGCGGATTTCAGATCTAACGACTCATTTGGTTTCTCTTTTATCCAGTACATTTTTCCTTGTGGTCTGAGCATTCCTCTACTAAAGCGGACTTTTTTCAAAACATCAGATGAAAGATTTTGTATTGAAGCCACTGTTGGGTCGCTTACTGTATATATATCACCTTCTTTGCCTATTACGCACAGGTGGTGTGCATTAAAATGGATTCGCAAAGGAGTATGGGGTAAAAAATAGAGACCCACTACATTTCCCACAGGAATTCCTTGAGCAAGAAGATCATCTACTTTTTTCATTGCTTTTTCTTTGTTGAAAAACCTATTTTTTCTTCCCACTTTGATTTTCAAGTTTTTCATGGAATGCTTAAAGACTGCTCCAGGTAATGTACGAAAACTAAACTTCATCATATTTCCTTTAAAAGGCACAAAAGGCATACACACAAAAAAAAGGCCTGCTCCAATTCCAAAAGCCATAGGCTCGCTCAGTTTTATTCCATAGAAATTCATTAGATTAGAAATTACACCTGTTTCACAATGTGCAGTGCTACGATGCTCAAAATTTAGATTCATAGAGGTATTATTTTTAGTTCTTCTACAGTTATTTCAAATATTGCGGCATATAGCTTTAGAGTTTTTTCATCTAATTGCATAAAATGATCAGATTTCAAATGTTTTCTTATACGTCGTTTAGAAATTCCTGTATAGGAAGACAATAAATTCAGATTGAATAAATTGGTTTGAAGGTGATAAGCGAGTGGGCTCAACTTTCCTTCAAGCACTTGTTGGCGAATAGTTTCAAGTTCTTGAGACTGTCTTGACATAATCATTGCACATGCATCAAATTTTTTTTCCCACTTTTGACGCCATTCTTTGCCATCAAAAAAATACTGGACCATTTGTTCTCCGGCAGCTTCAACTAATTTTTCATTTACTCTTGCTTTCACTTTTAGAAAAATTAGTTGTTATTATTCAATTTTTCTTTTTTCAGAGCAACAAAAAATTTTTTTTCTGTTTCAGCAATTTCGAGCACTTTATCTGCCAAGTCGTTGTAAGAAGCATTTGTTCTATTTTTAAATTTTCGACCACATTCGAGGGCAAGTTCTCGCCACAGGTCTCCAATACAGTTCATTTCTAAAGAATATTTTATTAATTTTGGTTCATTTAACAATTCTGCTGCTTCATACAAAAATAGGCCATACATATAACGATACCCTGCTCCTCCTGTTCCAATCTCCTCTATGGCTTGTGTTAAAGAAGCCAAAAACTGCAAAGCATCTTTTTTCCCATATTTTGCCTCAAGTTTTCTTATTTGTTTTGACATAGTAACTATACCTCGTACTCCGTAGAAAGAAACAAACGGAGCTCCTATCATTCTTTTGCAAGTATTTTTTATACTTTTTTCTATTAAGCAACTAACGTTAACTATAACCGGTTTTTCTTTTATCCAATACATTTTTCCACGTGGTTTGAACGCACCTTGAGAAAATCTTACTCTAAGTAAATCGTTGTATGAAATATTGAGCAATGTAGAATGCCAACAAGGGTCGCTTATAATGTATTCATCTCCTTCTTTGCCTACAACACAGAGGTTATGGGCATTAAAATGAACTCTAACAGGAGAATAAGGGAGATGAAATAGACCTACCACATTTCCTACAGGTATTCCAAGTGCAAGTAATTTGTCCATCTCTTTCATCGCTTCTTCTTTGTTAACAAATCGTTTCATCCCAATTTTTACATTTAATTTTTTCAATGCACGCGCAAAAATTGAACCAGGAAAAGAACGAAAACTAAATTTAAGTGAATTTCCTTTAAAGGGTATAAAAGGTAAATAGATAAAAATGAGTCCTTCTCCTATTCCAAATATCATTGCTTCACTCAGTTGGTATCCATAGAAGTTCATCATATTTGAAGTTACACCTGTTTCACAATGCGCTGCAACACGATGTTCAAAATTTATTGTCATAATTAAAATTAATTTACCTTTATATTTTTTTAAGATCTTCTACTGAAATTCCAAAAGCAGTAGCATATTTTTTCAATGTTTCTTCATCTAATTGATTAAAAAATTTGGGTTTAAGGTGTCTTTTAATGTGTCTTTTGGGTATTTCTGTATAAGAAGATAAAAGACCTGTACTCAGCAAGTTTTTACAAGCATAGAAAGCTATGTTGCTTAATTCTCCATTCATAACTTTTTGACGAATCTCTTCGAGTTCATGAGACTGCTCGTTCATAGTCATTCTACAAGCATCAAACTTATCTTCCCATGCTTGACACCATTTTTCACCATCATAATAATAATACAATTGTCCTTGATTTGCAGAAGAATTTTCTTTTACAATTACATTCATAATATAAAAATTATATTCATATTTCCTTATCAGTGATCGATATTTTCATTTCGCAAGTTGTAATAATTTCATCTTTAATACTTACAGTTGCATTTATCAAAGAGATTTGGAATACTTCTTCAATCAAATTAACCTGTGTAACAATAGTTTCTCCTTCTTTTGGCAAGCGATTGATTTCCAAATTTCGAATCATTCCAATAAAACCAATTTTCACACTGTTAATACCCGCTTCATTTTCAACGGTACCAATAAATGTAGCGCAAGTTTGGGCAATATTTTCAATCAAACCTGCTTCAGCCAACACTCCATTGTCAACAAAAATATTATCTTCCCGTACCGTTAAATTTGTTTTTGTTGTTTTCGGATTTCGAAAAAGCAACGTATCCACCATAACGAAAGGCGGTCTTTGTGGAATGATTTGTAATATGCTAATTTCAGATGTTTCAGGCATTTACTTTGTATAAACTTTCGATTCAATATAATCAACAAAATGAGATAAAGTCCTAACATCAGCCATCTCTTCGGGTTTAATTTTAAATCCGAAGTTACGTTCTACAATAACTACAATGTCAACAAAGTCAAGGCTATCTATCCCCAAGTCATCTTTCAATAATGCTTCATCAGCAATTTTATTTTCTTCAATTTCCAGTTCTTCTACTAGAAAATTAGTTACAATTTCCTTAATTTCTTCTTTTGTCATAATACTTTATTATTTATTTTTTTTACGATAAGCACGCTGTTTGTTCCTCCAAATCCAAAAGAATTTGAAAGGAAAATATCAATATTCTTGTTTACACATTTAGGGGGGATATTCAATTTAGCAGAATATTCGTCAGGGGTATCAAAGTTAATATTTGGAGCAATGAATGAATTTTTCATCATCAGCAGAGAGTAAAGTAATTCACTGGCTCCAGCCATCCAACACTCATGTCCTGTCATTGATTTTGTTGAACTTACAAAAGGGCGATGGGATCCAAAAGCTTTATCAAGGGCAATAGCCTCGTAGACATCGCCTTGCGGAGTTGAAGTTGCATGTGCGTTAATATAGTCAACATCTTTTGCTTTGATATTAGCGTCAATCAGAGCTCTATTTATGGCTATTAGGCTTCCTTGGTCGCTTGGTTGCGAAATATTTGCACCATTTGAAGAGACACCATAGCCAATAATTTCGGCCAAAATTGGCGCTCCTCTTTTAACAGCATGTTGATATTCTTCAAGAATCAGACTTGCAGCACCACCGCTTGGGATCAATCCATCTCTATCCGCGTCAAAAGGCCGAGATGCTTTTTCAGGCTCGTCAATACGCATAGAAAAGGCGCTTAATGCATCGAAACTTGCCATTGAGAAGAGGTTTGTTTCTTGTGCTCCACCGCATAAAACCATACTTTGGATTCCATTTTTAATAAAGAGATAGCCTAATCCAATAGCATGTGATCCACTTGCACAGGCTGCGCTAATGGTCATATTGACTCCTTTCAATTTAAAGATTGTGGAAAGGTTCATCGTAACAGTTGAGTTCATTGATTGAAATACAGCTCCTGACCCAAGCAAAGAAGTATCTCTCTTAACTCGCATAATTTCATGAGATTCTATTACAGATTTTGCGGAAGAATCATTTCCGTAGAAAATACCCATTTCATTATTTTCCAGGTATTCCAAGTCAATACCAGCATTTTTCAATGCTTCCACAGTAGCCATGTAGGCATATTCTCCTTCTTCAGCCATTCCAATTCTTAACCTTCTATCTAAAATTCCTTTTAATACAGGGATAGGCACAATTCCTGTAAGAGGAGAACGATAGCCATATTCTTTACGCTCTTCATCAACCCCAATACCTGATTTTCCAAAAAACAAAGATTGGGTAACTTCTTCTATATTTTTTCCGATACAAGACCATATACCAAGACCTGTAATAACAACACGTTTCATCATAAATTATCAAGCATATAGTTTTTCATTTATTTTAAAAAAGTTGGCAAAGATAGATTTTTTTCTTTAATATTTTTCAACAGTTTATCAAGCCCAATTAATTCACCACAAGTTAAAATTGCAGTAAGTGGAACCCCCAAAATACCATGTAAATTAATATTTTGGCCTGTGAGAAGAAAATTATCAATCTTAGTTCGAATAGGAATTTGTGAAACAGGCATATTGTTGCAATCACTAATAGTTCCATAAATTGCACCTTCTTTTACATTATAATAATCCCTAATCGTTAGTGGAGAAGCGCTAAATACAGTATTTATCTTTGAGCGAAAATCAGGGAAAATTTTTTCCATCATATCCAGCACTTTGTTTTCATAATTCGTTTTAAAATTTTCATATTCAGGACCACGTTTCCCGATGGTTGTATTCTCCCATTTCTTAACACTGTCAAATTTCATAATTGTGCTTATAATCATTTTTTTTGCAAAAGTGTCATGATAAGTCATCGGTGGTGTTAAATACATACATCCCCGAGGCCAACTTTCTGATGTATATTCGGCACAATTCCATACATCATCGTAGTCATGCGCATAAAAATTTGAATAGTTTTGATATGGAAAACTTTGAGGTTTAAATGTAACAAAAGTAATAAAGGCTGAATTTGAATTTTGTATATTGTCAATTCGTTGATAATACGCCTTTTTAAAATTACACGTATCCACAATCTTAAACATTGAGGAAGGATGAATGGAAGAGATATACCAATCTGCCATATATTCTTTTCCATTTTCGGCTACTACTTTTAGTATGTGTTGTTCTTTAATATCGATGAAACTTGCACTTGTATTTGTCAGCACTTCTCCACCGTTTTCTTCGATGATCTGCACTAAAGCATCAGCAAGATGTTGGCTACCTCCAACAAAACGACTAGCTCCTTCAATATAAAAATGCGTTATAAGTGCTCCTACATAAGCCGGTGTTTTGTTTTTCCTGCCTCCATACATTGCATTGTTCCATGCCAGAACAGTTTGCAGTTTTGGATTATCAGTATAGGAAGCAATGAGGTCTGAAATACTTGTTTCCATAACCTCAATATTAGAGTAAATATCTGCGGAAGGCATACGCAGATTATAAATGGGGATATTTTCGCAAATTTGATATATCTTTTTGATATAGTCTCTTATATTCTCTTTTTCTTCAGGAAAGTATGTGCTGAGTGTTTTCACGAAATTGTCTTGTCCTCGTGCCATTTTGTATGTTACTCCATCAGCAGCCACATGAAAATGATCAAATCCGTCTTCGTCTGCAGGTTTAATGTGCAACTTGTCTACTATACCAATGTATGAAAATAGTTTATTTAAAGTGCCATTATGTTGAAATCCGCTGATTAGATGCATCCCTGTTTCAAACTCAATATCATTTCGTTTAAATGTGTGCAACCCGCCGCCTGCAACCTTGTGTTTTTCTAATACACGAACACTATACCCTTCAATGGAAAGAATTGCTCCGCAAACTAATCCTCCAATTCCACCTCCAATAATTAAAATGTTTTTTTTCATAACCTACAATTTTTAATTTGCTCCCAAAGAAATTCTCGCCCGATAAGTTCAGAACAAGTGATGACTGAACCAATAATAACACCCATAATCCCATGAGAGTTCGTATTTTGCCCTGTAAAAAACAGATTAGGAATTCTTGTACGATGAACAATACGCGGAGTATTGACATTTCTTAACACACCATAAGCCGAACCTTTTATTGTTCCTGTATAATTCAAGTAAGTGAGGGGTGTTGATGTGTAATAATCCTCCACTTGGGCAAGTGTTCCGGGAAATTGAGCTTCTATTTGTAAAAGTAATTTCTCTGCCCTACGTTTTTTAAACTCTTTATAGGCCTCACCTCTTTGTTCAACCTTAGTACCAGCCCATTGAGCCACTTCTTCAAAATTCATAATTGTGATAATCTCTCCTGTTTGTGCATATCTGGAAAATTGTTCAGGACAAAGGTGCATATAAAGATAGCCCCTTGGCCAATCATCTGTCGTGTAGTTTTCACAATTCCACACTTCGTCTCCTGAATAATGATAAAAATTATGATTCATATAAGGCACCTTATTTTCTTTAAATTTCAGATAAACTGTAAAATATGCAACTGTTTGTTCCATCTGATATATTCGATTTCGAAATATGGGACGGATTAAATGAGAATCAATCATATTAACAGTAATCTCAGGATGAGTATTAGAGATAAAATAATTAGCTTCCACGTGAGTGCCGTTTTCTAATACTATGCATTTTGCTTCAACACTGTTGCAAACAATTTCACGTACTTTACTCGATAAAAAGATTTCACCACCAAATGAACGAATCGAATTTACCAATGAATTGGCAATTTTGTCACTCCCTCCCATAATCCGATACGCTCCTGAAATATTAGAATCTTTAATAAAAGCATGGACATATAAAGGCGTTTTTTCTTTTATTCCTGAATAAAGTGGAACTAATCCCACAAGTACGTTTTGTAATATTTTATCTGAAGTAATTTGAGCTACAAAATCGCTAACCTTTGTAGTAGCATAGTTAGAATTGAATTGAAAAGATTCATCAGAATTGTTGATAGAATGAAAAGGAGAACTGAGTACTATTTCTCTAATTTTTCTCGTATATAGTTTAATATTATTATACTCACTGGGAAATTTTTGTGACAATGTTTCAATAAAGTTTTCATATCCAGTTGCATATTTATACTGCTCATTATTATATGAAATTATATCGAATCCTTCAGGGTCTAACGGATATAGTTTAATGTTTTGAAAAAGAGACAAGTACTTAAAGAATAGATGAAGAGTTTGCCCCTCATTCATACTACCAATATAATGCACTCCTGTTTCAAATTTAACACCTTTTCTTGTAAATGTTTGCAAGCACCCTCCAGGTTGACTCCCTTGTTCAAAAACAGCAACTTTATATCCGTTTTTTGACAATATGTAACCACAAACAAGTCCACCCAAACCACTTCCAATAATTACAACATCGTATTTATTATGCATTTTTTTAAATTCAAAAGCAAAAATATATTATTTTCCAAACAGTCGTAAATTATTTTCAATCTTCAAATTCACTACAGCATCAAAACTTTCAATCTCTTTGTCTTCAATTGTTAAGGCATAGTGCAAATAAGAAGGCACAGAAGTGCAGTTAGCTGCTAATTCCAACTTATCAGGGTCACTTTCAACAGCCATTATCTCAATATTTTTATTTACTAGAGAAAGTAGCAACGGTAATTCTCCATATCCGCAATTTAAAATGAGAACCCTTTTTAAATGGGATAATTTGTAGATTAACTCACAATAATTATGGTATTTTTTTAGATTTCGACGTACAATACGCTCCACCGATATTCCTTTGTAAATATAGTTATGAATCACTAAATCAGAGTAATAATTAGGAGTTTCGACTTTTGCCACCAATTTTGCGTACTCCTCTTTATAGAACTTTCTCATATTTTTTGAACACTCCACATAATTCTCTCCCAAAGCATTGTATGCTACTCTTGGCAAAACATTGATTCGCATTTCGCCTTTACGTAACATAAACTCTTTTTTGGGCAAGAGATGCCCTACGCCATGAATGAGTACGGGTATAATATCTAATTTTAGATGCTCTGCTAATAAAAACGCTCCACGATGAAAACGTTGTATAGAGCAATCTTCGGAGCGTGTGCCTTCTGGAAAAATCATTATCGAATACCCTTTTTCCACAATAGCTTGCAACTTGTCTATTGCATTTTCAATACCATTTGAGACAGGGTAAAAATCTGCATATTTAATGAGTTTACCATAAAACGGCGAATTCCAAACCCAATCGTTAGTTAGAATAATTAATTTCGGTGAAAGACTCATGATGCACATTAAATCAATATGTGACTGATGATTACAAATTATCACAGCAGGTTTATCAAATATGGTCTTGTCAAAATTGTTGTAAATTGTTTTTACACGAGGAATTCGCATCACAACATAATGGGCTACTTTATAAATTAAGCGATGAAACCGCATTTTCTTTTTATCTGTAGTTTTTCCAAAAGTAAATACGAAAAAACCAGCTAAGGTAAGAAAAAAAGTTCCCAAAAGAAATACCACAAATGCATAGATTGAATAAGATAGATTGAGCAAAGTAATGGGCATTAATCTCTGTTTACCATTATGTTTCGTAAGCCATTTGAAAATAACCTGGGGTAACAAGAATGCCATAAGTACAACAGACCCCATTCCAATAATAGTAACTTCTGCCAACGAACGCAACGCTGGATGTTTAGCCAAAATAAGAGTACCAATTCCCACAAACATAACAAGTGACGACAAGGTAATAGTGTTTTTATATGAAACAAGCAATTTTCTTTTGTAAGCATATTCGTATATCAAGCCTTCAGTAATAAAAATGGTATAGTCATCCCCTTGTCCAAAAATAAAAGTTGCTAGAATAATGTTTACAATGTTAAAACGAATATCTAAAATATCCATGATTCCAAGTATCCAAAACCACCCGACAGTAAGGGGGAGAAAAGCAAGCAGTGTCAATTCTATTCTTCCAAATGTGAAAAGAAGAAAAAGAAAAACAATTGTACTACATATAAAGAGTACTCTGTCAAAATCATTTGAAAGTGTACTAACCATATTTCGTCCTATGGTTCCGACGTCAAAAGCAAAAGATTTTTTGTGTATGGCATTTAAAGCATCTTCCAACTCATCCAATTCATTAGAATTTGTATGCAGAACTGCCATTACCATATAATTACCTTTTTTGTTCACAATGTAATTATGGGCTAACGTGGCTATAAGCGGTTCAAAAAAATCGATATCATGCAATTCGAAATTTTTGCTAAGGATATTGTTGAATCTTGAAAATGCACCCGATATAAAGCCTGCTTCCACTCCAATTTCATCAATTTGAGCAAGAATATCCTTCTTTTTTTCGCAAAACTGTTTCCAACATTCAACTCTTTTCTTTTGCATTGTTTTCGAAGGCAAGTAAGCTCCTACCCCACTCACTTTCGTGACTATTCCCACATTTTGCATACTATCTAACGTTATCTTTGCATTCTCGAAAACTTCCAAAGCCTCATCCATGTTTTCACCATTAGAAACAAAATAGATTGTTTTTTGCCCCTGCTCTAAAGTAGAAATCATTTTCTTAAAATCTTTTTGCTGGGTTTCAGTCATATAGTTTATGTTTTGCATATTTGTATCAAACTTTGTATTGAAACTAAGTAAGCAAAACAGTATGGTTAACGCAAGAAAAACCCATAAGAACCATTTTCTGCGTTTGGGCTTCCAAGAAAGAAGTTTACCAAAGGTAAGTTTATGTTCATCAAGAGTTGAATTTGTATTGATACTTTTTCCTAACAGGTGAGGAAGAAACAAAAGCACAAAAAAGATTGTTCCTGCAAGCAACAAGGCTGCAAAAAGTCCTAAATCGTGCATAGCTTCGCTGCTGATAAACAGGAGGCTCAAAAAAGCGCCAACAGTAGTAATATTTCCAATCGTTAGCGGGGTAACAATATTTTTAATGACATTAGGGATATGCGATTCATGTTTCCTGTTCATGATGAAATGTAAAGGATAATTCACTGCCACTCCAATAATTATCGAACTGATACCCACTGCAATAATTGAAATTTCATTTTTAAAGAGAGAGAGAATTCCAATAGCAAATAGCCAGCCGAACAGTAGCGAAATGAACATCAAAAGCAAATTTTTCGAACTTCTGAAAGCAAAAATCAAAATACTTAAAATAAGTATAATAGCAATAATACAAGAGATCAAACTGTCTTTTTTTATTCTTTTTGAATTAGTAACTGCAATATCCACAGACCCAAAGTAATGTACTTTGATTTTATAATCAAAATTTGAATGTGTTTGAGCTGCTACCTTGTCTATTAATCTCAACAGCAATTCATTTTGGCGTGTTTCACTGGGCGGAAACTGCGATTCAATTGTAATAATTGCCTCTTTTCTATCTTTAGAAAAAATAAAATCGTTGCACATTTGAAACTGATCACTTACTTGAAAATCTCTCAAGCCCATCAAAACTGACGACGACAAGTGTAGTGGGTCATTCATTATGTTTTGCTTCATTACCATTCCGATTGGCAACATGAGCATCTGCTTATTGTTATGCATCTGCTGCCTGACATACTCTATTGTCAGCAAAGTGTCCATACGGTTATAATCTTGTTCTGTAAAAAAGTAGGGCATATTCTCCACCAAAAAATTTGATACAGAAAGAATTTGTTGCTGGTCAATCCGAAATTCAATTTTTTTATAATAGATATTTGCCGAATCTTCTTTTTGCATTAGTTCAGCAAAAAAACAAACAGCTTCTATAATCAGTTCTTCATCGGGGCAAGCGAGAGTATCCGACATACTTACAGTAACTAACAGTTTGTTTGCCGAGCCTATATGCTGGTACACATAGTTTATTCGTTCTGTATCATGTTCTTTTGATAAGAATGCCGAAATATCTTCTTTAAAACTGATACGGGAAGCCGAAAAAATGAGCAATAGAATCAATAAAATCAACAAACAGAACATCATCACTTTGTGTTTAGTGAAGAAGTTGTAGAGAGAAAGGATAAAATTGTCCATTGAAAAAATAACTAATTCTAAAATAGGTTTTTACTTAAAAATGGATTTGCTCTTGTTAACCAAGTATCTTATAAACTTCGTCGGATATCCATAAACCACTGCCAAAAAAGTAAACAGTGTATTGAGCAAACTGATACGTAAAAAATCAACGCCCGGGCGGAAATGGCTTACTCTCTTCTCATCGGAGGCATAATAAACCCGAATAGGCACTGAAATCACTTTGATACCGCTCCATGCACAGCGCACAAGCATCTCTAATTCAGCTTCATAACGTGATGTTATTGGACGAAGTCTCCTCATCTTTTCTAAAGGATACAAACGAAATCCGCTTTGAGTATCGGGCAGTTTTTGCCCTGTTTGTAAAGCAAACCAAAAATTGGAAAATTTGTTTGCAAAACTGTTTTTCTTCGGCATATTATCCTGTGTCAGGTTTCTATTGCCCACCACCATCGTATCCGGTTCATTTTGTGCTACTTTCACAAATAAAGGAATATCATCGGCAAAATGTTGCCCATCCGAGTCGAGGGTTAAAGCATATTTGAAGCCTCTCTCTTGTGCGTAATCAAATCCACATTTCAGCGCAAACCCTTTTCCTCTGTTAATAGTGTATGAGATTATTCTAATTTTCTCACGAAATAGATCAAGTATTTCGTTTGTATTATCAGTTGACCCGTCGTTAACTACTACTATTTCAAAATCATATTCCAACACAGAATCAATTACTGCGGCCACTGTTTTTGCATTATTAAAAGTAGGAATTACGACACAAATGCCTAAATTACTCATAGTCAATTCTAATTAATGTATAGTTGATGGCTCTCTTTTTATTTTTATAGATAATTTTTCCATCGGGTAGCCTTTTAAGTTCTTTTCGGTTTTTATAGATAACCGATAAAGTATCTTGAGCAGATACTCTCACACTTTTTATACCTTCTTCATACTTAGGGTTATCAATCTCCATAATAAACTGAATATCTGATGCAATTACTCTTTTCACATACCATTTATCAAGAAAGGAGATTACGTTCATCAATTCACATTTTTGTGGCGTAGAAACAAAGTCGAAAACCTTAACTCCGAACTCATTGATTATGGTTCCTTTCCACAATCCATTGCTTTGTTTAACAATACAGATGCTTGAAATATTGGTTTTTGGAGTTGAGAATATGAGTCGATACTCGTTTTTTTGTATAGTATCTCTAATTTCCGTTCTCCAAAACGAAATAAGGTTTGTTTTCGGACCAATTACCATATTATTGGAAGAGGTACAAGCAAAAAAAAGAGCTATGAAAAGACTACTGAATAGCAAATACCTCATCACTCAATTCTTTATTTATCTGTTTGTTTTTCATCTCAATAAGTGTAATATCTCCGTTAGGTTCTTCAATTTCTACTGAATTTACGGTATAATCGGTTTTGTTAAAACGCAAACGAATTTCATTGAACATCAATGCGAGCTCTTTCTGTTTAGGTTTCAAAATCACCATATTATCTTTCGTACCTGTTTTAAATTGAAATAGAAACTTTGAGGTGTCAAAAATTCCGGAACCATTAATACCTGCGACAATAATATTGCTTATCTCTTTGAACAGTTTATTTGAGTTGATATTAATCACATTTTTGGTTGTTCCTGAATTGAGCATCACTTTGTCTCCATTTATGATAAACTCATATTGATAGGGTTTTATATATTCCCATTTAAGTTTATCATTTTGCTTAAAAAACAGTCTTCCTTCTGAAACCATTTCGTCTGCAAGAATTGAAATTGTTTTCTTTTGGACAAAATCGCAACGCAATGTATGCAAATTCACAGACGATTCATTAATATTCTGTATCATCTCTTTTTGTTGCTGTTCTGAAGCAGGTTTATAGTCAGATTGTGCCTTAGCAGAAGAAATAATTGTTAATATGCATAGGAAGAGAGTGATGAGTTTTTTCATGTTTTTATTTTACAACAAAAACCACGCCGGCAATAATCAGACCTACACCAATCCATCTTGTAAGTGGTACTGTTTCGTGAAAGATAAATATTGCTGCTAACATTCCAAAAACGTATGCAAATGCTGTAATAGGATATGCAACAGAAAACTCAAAGTGTTTCATGATGAACCCCCACAAAAGTGTTGCTGCAATTAGGCAAATGCCACTAACAAGCAACCACCAGTTTGTAAACAAGTTAGCAAAATCGTTCCACGTCCATTGAAAACTATTTATTTTCTCTACAGCAAGTTTAAAACAAACCAACCCGCTTGCTAATAAAAAACATTGAAACAGGGTTAGAAAAATTACTCTTAACATCAGAACTGTGAATTATGAAATTGAATTGTAAGATCTACAGCATTATTTTGTTCTGTTTGCCACAATATACTCGGCCATCACCCTTATTGATTTAAAAACCTCTTTACCTTGGTTAGGATCTTGGAGTTTGATTCCATAATTTTTTTCCATAAGCACAATGAGTTCTAAAGCATCAATTGAGTCCAAGCCTAATCCTTCTCCAAAAAGCGGCGCATTCTCATCTATTTCTTCCGGTTTAATATCCTCTAAATTAAGGACTTCAATAATTTCTTCTTTCAATTTTAAGATTAGTTCTTCCATATAATAAAAATTAGATATTTAAAATTACTTTAATTGTTATACAGTTTCAATATTTTCTCTTCTGCAAACTCAAAACTTCCTGCACTATTATCAACCAACATCATCAATACCTCACGTTTGTCTTCAAAGTATTCAATCCAAGCTGCCAAAACAGCATTTACACTTTTGTTATTAAAACTGTTATTAATTGTTCGTAGTATTAGTTTAGTATCAAAATTTTTGCAAATATAGAAAAATGACTCACCGAAAAATCTATTTCTGATAGCAATTTCACCATTAACTATATTTGGCAGGGTGTAAACGAAGTGCGACGGGGATGGAAAATAGTTATCATTATTATTTATTGTTGCTTGATACTGAGCATCTGTGTCGAGAGAAGAGGAGCTATTAAAACAAATGACCGCAATATTTTCATTGGGTTCAAAACGGTTCTCATCATCTTTTAATATCATTTCTGAAGCCAAAAATCCAAGTTTGGATAGTCCATCCATCTTGTAGAATTTTGGGTAATCAATTTTAAGAGAACGGTATAATTCCATTATTTCTTGTGAAGTTTGGAAAGAGAGTTTTATTTGTTTTTTTATAATCATTTAATGGAAATCATTTCAATTATTTTTTCTTTTCTTTCTAATATTCTGAATTTAGCACATCTAAAGTTTGATATTTATTCTTGTTTATATCATCATAATAGCTAAAATTTCTTTGAGTTCTATTAGTTAATAATATATTATTGAGCCATAAAAAATTTTAGGGTGCAAATAAACATAAAAATATCAGAATTTCATTCAAGCAGGAAAAATTTAGAAAATAAGAAGTTAAATGTGTTTATTCGTTGAATTGTTAGAGAAAAACTACATTACAACCTGTAACGTACTTCTGCTTTTTTGTTCAAGAATAACATGTTGTTTCCCTATTACATGCTTTATTGCTTCCGGCGTGTGATGGCGAATAGTGATTAACTTTTTGTTTGTGTTATATTTTACAAAAAATTCTTCCTGCAAATCTTTCAACAGGTTGGCAAAACGGTTAGGTTTGTTATCAATGCAAATTGTAAAACTTACCGCTGAATTTTGCATCAAATTGATTTTTAGTTTGTTTTTTGAAATATACGAGAATATTTTTGTCAGATTATCGGCAGCAATAAACGAAAAATCTTTTGGAAAAATAGAGATTAGGATTTGTTCTGTTTTAAAAATATAGGAAGGTATTTTTTTTATTGAATCCACATCTGCAATGGTACTTCCTTCATTTTGTGGAGCTAAGAATGATTTTACAAGAAGTGGTATATTCTTGTTTTGGAGCGGTTTTATTGTTTTTGGATGGATGATAGTTGCGCCGTAAAACGCCAATTCAATGGCTTCTTGATAGGAAATTGCATCCAATTTTACTGCATCAGGATAAAATTTCGGGTCAGCATTAAGCAATCCGGGTACATCTTTCCATATAGTAACATCTTTGGCATTCAAACAGTTTGCGAAAATAGCTGCCGAGAAATCGGATCCTTCGCGCCCCAGCGTAGTTACTTCTCCCTTGAGTGTTCCTCCAATAAAGCCCTGTGTGATAATCGTTTTGTTAGGGTGTTCTGCTACAAAACTTTGAATAGCTTTTTCTGTTTTTTCCCAAATTACCTTTCCTTCGCGGAAAGAGTCATCGGTGATTACTAAATGAATTGCACAGGCAAATACATTTTCATAGTTATTCAAATTCAAGTAGGTAGAAATTAATTGTGTAGAAAGATATTCTCCAAAACTCACTATATTATCATAATCTTTGTCATAATTATTCGAATTTTCGCCTGATACTATTTCCCAAAGACGATCTAAAATGGGAAGCAAGACAGAAGTAATCTCTCCCTGAACTTTTTCCAACTGTTTTGCAATATCAAGATGAAAGTTTTTTACAATTTCGAAGTTAGTTTCCAAAGAATCAGACTGGTAATACCAGGAATCAAGTACTTTTTCCAATTGATTGGTCATTTTTTCCATAGCAGAAATGACCACTATCAATTTTTCATCTTTATACAAATCTAATATCTGTTTCAGATTTCTAACTCCTTCTGCATCTTTTACCGATGCACCTCCAAATTTGAAAATCTTATACACGAATTGTTGTTTAATAAGTAACTACTTTTTGAACTTCTCCAAAATCTGTTCTCAAGAAATAGATTCCGATTGGAAGTTTTGAAACGTTGATTTCATAATTCTTATTATTTACGATGAAACTATTCAGTAACTTCCCTTCCAAATCAAACAAAGAAAAAGGTACGGGTTTTTCCACATTGGTTATTACTATTTTCTTAGCAGCAGCATTAAAATAAGCTGTAAAACTATTATGGTTGTTTGTTTGAATTGAAATTGCAGTGGGCATAATAGCTTTTAGCACAATATCATCAAAATAGAAACCATCTTTGATAACCATTTCATCGCTTATTAATCTGAATCCAATTTTAATATCTTTTCCTTTAAAATGACTCAAGTCAATTGTTTCTCTTACCCACGAAGATTGGTATCCATCATATAATGGATTATTGTAGTCTTGATAAATAGTTCCCAATTTTGTATATTTTCCAAATTGAGGCATCCAGGTAGCTCCATTATTATCAGAAACAATAAATTGTGCGTAATCGTAATTTTCTTCAATATCCCATTGTGCTTCAAATTCAACAAAAGCGGCTATAGCATTCGTTAAGTCATAACTATTTTTTGAATAGATGGTTGTATTCGCATTATTCTGGTAATTTCCATAGGGAGAATCTGTAATAGAGTGTTTAGGAGATACATACTTTTCAGCAGTGATATTCCATTTATCAGAACTCCAATTATCCATAGTTTCACAAGGGTCAGTCAAGAGGTTTTCCATTATTCCAAATATTTTAGAAAAGCGATATTTTTGCGTAAAATTTCCATTATTCACACAAACATCAAAAACCACCTCATCTCCAGATTCAATATCAGATTTTAAATCAATTGCCAACTCTCCTTGTAGTTTATCTAACAGATCTATATTTTCAAAAAGCAACGGGGTTGTTTGCACATTTTGAATATTGTTTGAGACAGGCTCAATAGTAACTTTAAAATTAACATTTTCCCCAAGTCCCAAAGAGAGGAGTTCAAATAAAAAAGTGTTATTTAGCTCTGAAAAATTAATAGGAGTTTTATCTTCAATTTCAGCATAAGGTAATGCGAAGCGCATCAAATATTTATTCATGGTTACATGTCCGGCGCAAATTTCTTCAATACGATAAGAGGGGGGCCAAAATCCTTCGAATGGGTCTCCCGCTTCAGGAGTAAGTGAATAGACTATGTTTTTAGACTCCTGGTCTCCATTTAGCCAGTCGTCAATACTTCCGTTTGTATAGTAAGCTAATACTTCAAAGCAATTCCCATAAGCATAATTGTTTTCTGAAGTAAGTCGTTCAGCATAAGCTCTATAAATAGGAAATTCAGGAGGAGGGTCATTTGTGTATCCATAAGGATAAACTAAATAATTTCCAAAAGTGTGGTTGTTTAGGCAAAGTTTTATCTCTTTATTTTCAAAAAAGTCTCTGAGGACTTGTGTTTCTACTTCGCTGAAAGGTTCTTCGCCTCTGTAAGTTTCGTCCCAAGGAAAGGGGGAGGATCCAATATTATTGTATCCCCACATATATCCCCAGTTTCTATTAAGATCAATACCCCAATCATTTCTATTTTTTCTCCAAAATCCTCCTCCGTATGGATCTGTTAATCTGTTATATTCGTATCCATCAGGATTGATACAGGGTACAAAATAGAGTTCCAAGTTATCAATATAGTAGGTAATTTCGGGATCAACGCCGTAATTTTCCAACAGATCCCACATTTGATAGATCATTTGGTGCATCCCTGCGGGTTCACGAGCATGTGTCAAGGCATTATACATCACACGTTTTTTTTCTTGATCCACATCAGGATTATTTGAGATTCTTACCCAATAGATATTTCTTCCTTCTACTGTTTGCAAAGGGAAAGCCATTTTTTCCGATATTAAATCCGGATATTCAGCCCTCATTTCACCCAATTCGGTCATAATTTCATCCAAAGTAAAATAGCCGCCCAAGCTTCCCAAGTGAAAATGCTCCGGAGTTCTGTTTCCTTTGAATGTTTTAGGTTTTTTCCTCATCTCCTCATTCAATTTTTCAATGGAATAACCCACATTTTGTCGAACATAATATTCCGACATGTTTTCAATAAGAATCTCGTAAGGGATCTTGGTTTCTATAATCTTTTCCAACTCTACATCAGAAAATTCGCCAATAATATAGACTCCTTTTCTCATATCTAAATTATCCAAACAAATACCTTTCTGTAATAATGAGTTAAATTGTTCTTGATTAGAAACGTACACTTTAACACGTGAGTAGTTGGCTTGCTTTTCTTGTGCAAATAAAAAAATGGAAGCTAGTAGAAAACAAAAAAGCAGAGTGATTTTTTTCATATATTTTTTATTAATTAAACTTAGATGCCCATAAATCCTAATGGGAAGTGCAAATAAACAACAAATTTTATTTAGTATTATCAAAGCAAATTATTTTCAAAAAAGCTATAGTAATCTTCTTTACAAATAATCACATGATCAAGCAATTGAATAGATAAAATTCGCGCAGCTTCTTTCATTTGCGTTGTTAATGCTAAATCTGTTTTGCTTGGGAACAGATCACCCGAAGGGTGATTGTGGCACATAAAAACTCCAGTTGCTTTTAATTCTATTGCTTTCAATAATATGAGTCTAATATCTACTGAGGTAGAAGTAAGTCCTCCTCTCCCAAAATTTTCCACTCCAAGTAAAGTAGCACCTTGATTCACAAAGACTACCCAAAACTCTTCGTAGCCTAATCTTGCATTTTTGGTTTGCATCAATTCTACCAAATCGAATGTTGTATTAATTTTTCGTTTTTGTTCAACAGTAGCCACTCGGCAACGTTTTCCCAATTCAAAGGCAACCAAAAGTGTTATTGCTTTAACTTTTCCTATTCCGTTGGTTTTTAATAGTTTATTCAGCGACATTTCAGACAAGATGTTCAGGTTATTTTGACATCCTGCCAAGAGATTTCGTGCAACATCTACAGCAGATTCGTTTTTTGTTCCGCTTCTTAATAAAATGGCAATCAATTCAGCATCTGAAAGGGAATGAGATCCTAATGACAAATATTTTTCACGAGGTCTGTCCTGAATTGACCAATCGGGAATTGTTAGTTTTGCGTGAAGTATTTCGTTTTCTTTTTCATTGCTCATTGTTTTCGTTTTAACAAGTAGGGTATGAGTATTTGTTCGAGTCCGCGGTGGATATCTACGGGGATCAGGTCAATTTGATATTGACCGCATTTTAAATGGAGTTCTTGAAAATATTCTCCAATAGCAGTTTGGTAATACTCTCTGATATGGTTTGAATGCAGTTTGACTTCGCCACCTGTTTCCATATCAATGAATCTATAGAGGCGATTATCGTAGGCAAAATCAAATTCCAATTTTTTATCATAAGTATGAAAAAGCAAAACATCATGTTTATTATGTCTTAGATGTTGTAGCGCCAACATCAATTCATCTGTATTAGTTTGAGATTCAAACATATCGCTAAAAATAACGACCATAGATCTTTTGTGAATTTGTTCAGCAATTCGATGTAACGTATCTGTAACCATGGAGTTGCTTCGGGTTTCTTTCGAAATAGGTTGTAGAATTTTTTCGAGTTCGCGGTAGATCATTTTAAGGTGTGTTTCACCGCCTCGTGCTCTAGTATGCAGTTCCAAGGTATCTGAAAAAACGCTTAGCCCAACTGCATCACGCTGCCCTTTAAGTATTTGCATCAACACAGCCGCTGCATAGATAGCATAAAAGATTTTGTTTGGATTTTTCAAAGAGTATTCATCCTTTAGCGGAAAATACATTGAAGAGGAACGGTCAATCACAATTTGGCATCGCAAGTTTGTTTCCTCTTCAAATCGTTTTACAAACAACTTATCTGTTTTTGCGTATAGTTTCCAATCAATATGTTTGGTGGGTTCGCCGGTATTGTATTGCCGATGTTCTGCAAATTCAACGGAGAAGCCGTGCATGGGGCTTTTGTGAATTCCTGTAATAAAACCTTCAACTACGTGTTTAGCAACCAATTCAAGGTTTACAAATTGCGTGAGTTGTGTAAAATCTATTGAATAATTCATACGTCATATTTTCGGCAAAAATAAATTTTTTAATAGTTGTCAAAAATTAGTTATTCACAAAATTGTTTATAGTTTGAATAAAAGCCGAATTTAGATTTCCCATAATATCTCCAATAATATGTGTACCTGAGATAACCTCCATGTGTTGTAACCTTTTGTTGAATAAAAGTACAACAGGGTTTGTTTTTTGAGCAAGCATTAGTTTCATTGAAGAATTAAGTTCTTTTGTATCCAAAAAGAGAGGGGTGTAATCAGTTTTTAGGAAACTGTTGACTTCTTTGATATTGTCCTTTTTCAGAAGATAGGTTGAGCAATTTTGAGCTACATTATACACTTCAACATCAGGTAGAGTTTTATTAGAAAAATAGCTCCAAATTGATTTAATACAGGATGAACATTGCGGATATTGTGAAATAATAAAGATCGCTTTGTCTTTTTCTATATCACTAAGGGAAAAAACGTTATCGTCATAGTCGAAAAATTGGATTGAATCCAAAGGGATATAGTTTTTGATGAATTTAAAAGTTTCTATTTTTTCAAATGGGTCATTGTCTCTATGAAATAAATTCACTTCTTGTTTAAATTCATTTTGTGTTTTATTCTGCCACGACACTGTTGTAGAGCGATTTATTTGTGTGATATACTCATTTAATTGAGCAAATACCAAATTACCTTCTGCGTTTGCAGTTAAAAACGGAAACCATTTATCTCCAAATTTATCATTTTCATTCAACTTTACCGAATAGGGTTTAACAATAGTTGTATCTCCAATAATTTGAATAAAATAAGGGGTTATAAAAGTTTTTGAATCTTCATTTTTATCTAATGCGATCATAAAAAACCGTTCATTGGGGAATACATAAAAAAGATGCATAAAATTGTACTCAAAAACAGAAAACTTAGAGAAAGCATAATTTCTTTCGGTAATATCTTCAATATCGTCTAACTGTTTTGCTATTTCATTGGGAATATTTTTCCATTTTTCAATATTGATAACATAATTTGCTAAGAGTTCTCCTGTTAACGAATATTTTTCTATTGAAGGCTCATTTCGTTGGAGAAAATAGAGTGCATTATTTTTCACAGCAATCATTTGCACAGGAGCTATCTGAAGAAAGAAGCGATTTTTCAATTCTAATTGTCTAACCATTTCTTTTCCAAAGTTTGACAGATTTATTTTATACCAATCAAACCCATCATCATTGTCAACGAATGCGTGTAGGTCATGATTTGTAATTTCGAGATGTGAAACTTTAGCTAAAGCAACAGTTTTATAAAACTCGTAATGATTAGAATCATCAAGAAAATATATCCAAATTTCTTCATCTACTGCAAGGAAGAGCAGAGAGTCAGTGGAAGCGATTGCCCAAATCCAGATTCGACTTATAATTCCACCATTTTCAATATATTCAGTAGATGGAGAGATTAAATAAGTATCTTCTATTCCGGTAATTATATTGATTTTAGAAACTTTGGCATACCCTTTATGAGTTTGATCATTGAATCCTTTCCGATTAATAACAAATAAAGAGTTATTAGATATTGCAGAGATATTGTTATAGGCATTTGTTTCAATATTAGTTTGAATAGATTTTGAGGTAACAAAACTGAATATTTCTGAAATATATTTTTGTTTAGAACAGTTTTGGCAACTAAGGTTACCTATCAAAATCAGTGTAAAAAATAGAGTTAGATTTTTTTTCATACAAGACTTTTTTTTTGAAAATGGAGGAGGGTGCACTCCTCCCCCATTAATAAATTTTTGTTTTTTTAATAATATTTGATAATGTAATGATTAATCATGGGAAGAGATAGGAATGTTTTAAGTTGTTTTGAGAAACCCATTTGGGTTATCTTATCTCGAAGTTGTTTACTTTTGAGATAATGATTTCTGCTTTACCGTTACGAGGGTTTTGAGGCTCATAATTCCAGTCCATTTGAAAAAGGATGTATGATACTCTATTGCCTGACAAGTCGCTTATCGCTATTTTTTTTGAAATAGATCCGCGATACTCTCCATTTGAAACGTGTTCCTCGCTTTCCAAATAAATATTTTCGAATGTATTTTCAACAATTCTTTGGTCCATCCCTCTGAATAAGGAATTTATTTCTTTTTTTGGAGGAAGGCAAAAATTAGGTCCAAAACCGGAACATAATACAATATAAAGACCATCCGTATAGGGGATTGTTATTACGTTACCCCAAAAGAAAGGTAATAAATTGGGTTCGTTACTTGATACTTCATCATCTTCGTCTGCACTTCTGATAATACTGATTTTAGCAATAATTTCGGGATTACCTATTATATTTTGGCAGAAAGAAGATAAAAAGAATGCACTTAAAAGTGTTAATAATAAGATTTTTTTCATAGCAATTACTAGTTATTTGAGTTAAAATAGTACTTAATAAATACAAGTTCTTTTTGCTTATCTAATCCCGAAGTCACTTGTTTTTGAAATAATGATTTCTGCTGTTCCATTTCGAATGTTGCTAGGATCGTAATTCCAATTCATTTGAAAGAGAATGTATGATACTCTATTAGGGGTATCCTTGTCTTCCAAAGCGATTTTCTTTGTAATAGACCCTCTATACTCTCCATCCAAAGCACGTTCATCGCTTTCTAAAACGACTGTTTCGCATGTCTTTTCCAATGCTTCTACAGATATTCCTCTACAATAACTATCTTCAAAATGATCTCTTATTGGAGGTAAGCAAAGTTTCCAACCCCATCCTGAACAAACAATAAAGACACCTCCTTCAGGAGTATGAATAGTGGCTACATTTTTCCAAAATAAAAACCACCATCCATTTTCAATATCTCCGTCATCCTCAGCACTTCTGATAATATTTATTTTTGTAATAATTTCGGTACTGCCAACTGAGTTTTGGCAATAAGCAGATAAAAAGAAAACACTTAAAAGTGTTAATAATAAGATTTTTTTCATAACAATAAGTTTTTTGAGTTAATTTTAGTTTTTTTTTAGTATTTCACTGTCGCAGAATTACTTGTTGTAAAAACATCGCTTATTTATCACTACCTGGTAGGAATATTAAGATTAGGTGAAAGAGTGTTGGCGTTTTCTATGAGTTATTTTAGTAATGTTATAAGTTGTTGTTTTAAATAATTGGATTGCCAGCCCCTTTTATTCGTTTGTATCAACGCTGCAATAATACAATTTCAGCACCCCCTTTGTCAAGTCTTTTTACTTTTTTTTTTCTTTATGTATCAATATTCTATAAAAAAAAAAATTACATTTCGAAAATAATTGTAAAAAAGAGTCTTTTTTTGAGAGCATTTTAAGAAAAAAACTCACATTCAGAGAAAATACGAAATCCAAACTACTTTCGTTATATTACAAGTTTACTATAAAGGATATGGACAGTACCCGTCAAAATAAAATCGCCAAATTGATTCAGAAAGAACTTGCTGTAATTCTATTGGAAGATGGAATTCCTATATATGACTGTATGATAACCGTTACTCAAACAAAAGTTTCTCCGGATTTATCTTTAGCACGCTCCTATTTAAGCATTTTTAATGCTGAAAATAATGAAAAAGTAATGGAAACCCTAAAAAAAAACTTAAAAGATATTAGATATCGTTTAGCACGTAAAGTGAAGAACCAATTGCGTATTATTCCGAAACTTGATTTTTTTATTGATGATTCTTTAGATTATGTTGAAAATATTGAAAACTTGTTGAAATCTTAATTTGTGACAAAATCATTCCCAACTGCTTTCTTTATTGCACTTCGATACATTTTTTCGAAAAAAAAACACAATATTATTAATATAATATCAATAGTTTCTGTGCTAGGAATTATGGCAAGTACAGCTGCATTAATAATTGTTCTTTCTGTTGTAAACGGAATGCAAGATTTGGTGGTAAATAATTATAATCGATTTAATCCTCCTTTAATAATTGAAGCCAAAGTAGGTAAAGTGTTTTCTCTTGAAAATAACCTGTTTTCTATTACTGACTTAGAAAATATTGAGGGAATTAAAACAGTCGAACCTGTTCTTTGTGATTTGGCATTAGCTACTTATTATGAAAAACAAACATTAGTAACTTTATACGGAGTTTCAGAGAACTATCCTCTATTGTCAGATTTAACAGAAATGATCGTTGATGGAAATTTTAATACTGATTCACAAAAAAGTATTGCTTTTGGAGTTGGAATTGCAGGACTGCTGGGGGTTGAACTCAACGATTTTACACCAGTAAAGCTATATTATCCTGTACGTAATAAGAAAAACATTACCAATCCAATGGATGCTTTTCGGGTGTGCTATGCTCCTCCAACATGCGTTTTTAGAAGTAATACTCAATACGACGGACAAAGCGCTTTTGTATCTTTATCTCTCGCAAAAGAATTATTTGATTATGAGAATGAAATATCATTCTTAGCAATCTATCTCGATGAAAATACTTCTATTGAAAAAGTCCAAAAAAAAATTAACCAAATTGTGGGAGAAAAATTTAATGTTTTGAATCAAATTCAACAAGAAACGTTATTGTTTAAAACTATTCAAGCTGAAAATCTTATTATTTTTCTCATTTTGGGTTTTATTATTGTGATTGCAACATTCAACATAGTTGGTATTTTAGTAATGCTTATTATAGAAAAAAAACAGGATATTTCTATTTTACACACTTTGGGCGCTTCTAAGGCGTTACTAAAAAAAGTGTTTTTAATGGTTGGCGCTATGATTGGTATTTTTGGAGGAACTTTTGGAGTATGTATTGGATTGATCTTCTGTCTATTGCAACAGCATTTTGGTATTATTTCTTTTGGAAATGAAAACTCATCTTTTATTATATCTACTTACCCTATCGTAGTTTCTTTTAAGGATTTAATGGCCACTTTCTTTTTGATTATTCTTATTAGTCTAATTACTTCAAGCCTCTCCTTAAGAGGATTGAATAATCATTATTTGAAAAACAAATATTAAAAATTTATGCTTAAAAAAATTTTTTCCATTCTTATCCTCTATATGAGTTTTTTCGCCTGGGCTCAAGAACTCCCTATTGGTCAATTCAAAGAGTACTTACCTTACAATAAGTTTAATAGTGTTGCTCAAGATAGTGAAAATATTTATGCCGCAACAAATCAAAGTATTTTAGTAGTAAACAAGGCTGATGCTTCATTCGAAAAATGGTCTAAACTTAATGGATTATCGGATATAGGTATTCAAACTATTTACTCGGATGATAAAGGTAGATTATTTATTGCTTATTCAAACTCAAATATTGACATAATAATAGACTACAAAGTATATAATATTCGTGATATTATGAACAAGCAAATGACAGGTTCTAAAATAATAAACAGTATTACTACTTTTGGTGAACTTGCTTACTTTTCTTGTGATTTTGGAATTACCATTGTTGATTTAAAAACAAGACTAGTTAAAGATTCCTGGTTTACTATCAAAGAAAATGAGTCATATAAGGTGTTTTCATTTGCAATCCATAATGAAAGATATTACTTGGCTACTGATAAAGGAGTTTTTTCACTCCCGGTTTCTGCTTCTAATCCTGCTAATTTTTCATCATGGACTGAAGAAGAAATGACAAAGTCTCCTTTCAAGCTATTATATAGTTTTCAGAACCGATTATTTGCGGTAAGAGATGGGGGGGTATCCGGTGATTCTTTGTTTGTTTATGAAAATGCCCAATGGAACCATGATAAGTCAATGGGTATCAGTTTCTTTAGAAGTTTTGACAGGAGAGGTGATAACCTCTTGATCTGTAGTTGGAATCATGTTTTCATTAAAGAACCCTATAATCCTGATCAGCGTTTTTATTGGCAACCATCACCCCCTAATGAATGGCAAAGTGGAGTTAAGGCAATATTTGATGAAAAAATGAATATTTGGGTTGCTGACAACCGTTCAGGCTTAGTTCATATTGATATCAAGAATGATACATTCGAAATAATTACCGGTGAAGGACCCGCAAGTAGCGGGGCTTACGGGTTGTGCTTTTTTGAAAGTGAATTGGCAGTTGTTCCGGGAACCCGGAGTGGCCCAATTGTTCCAGATTGGAGTGCACCGGAAATTAGTATCTTGAAAGAAGATAGTTGGTGGTATAATACTGACTTTCGACAATTTAACAGAGCCGGAGGGTTTAATTCTGTGGTAATTAATCCTCTAAATAAAAACGAAATCTACGTCGCTTCATGGCTAGAAGGACTATTTAAAATAAATCGAAAAACAAATGAAATGTTTTGTTATAATCATAGTAATTCTATATTGAAATCTTCAAGAATAAAAGAGATCAATAGTTTAGCAAACGACTCAATAGTTTTTGTTTCGGGTTTAGTGATTGATAAACAAAACAATCTGTGGATGACTCAGACAGATGTTTTAGATTTTATTAAGGTTAAAGATCTTAATACTGAAGAAGAAAAATGGTATTCTTTTAATATGAGTCCTTTTCTAACAGCAACAAAAGGAATTCATTCTGAACATATCTTAATTGATTCGCGTAACTATAAATGGTTTACAATCCCAATTATGCCTGAAAAACCTGCCCAAAGATTAGTGGTGTTTTTTGAAAATGGATCTTTGGATAATACATCTTTACATAAAAAAGCAGAAGTTGATCTTACTTCCCAAGTTAATGTTACAGGCTCACGTATTACTTGCATTACTGAAGATAGAGACGGCAACATTTGGACCGGAGCCGACCAAGGTGTGAAAGTTATTTTTGATGCAGCCTCTGTCTTTAACAGACAAGTATATGCAAAAAATATCCTTTTAGAACAAAACGGTTATGTGCAAAATCTTCTTGAATTTGAATATGTTACATGTATTACAGTGGATGCGGCAAATCGAAAATGGATTGGAACAAGATCAGCAGGTGTTTTTTTATTGTCTCCAAATGGGACTCAAGAACTTTTCCATTTTACTACGGATAATTCTCCGTTATTCTCGAATCAAATCAATGATATTAAGATAAACCCGGAAAACGGAGAAGTCTTTTTTGCAACCGCTAACGGGTTAATCTCTTATAAAGGAACAGCCACAGCAGGAAAAGAAAATTATAAAGAAGCCCTCGTTTATCCTAATCCTGTTAGGGAAGATTACTATGGTCCTGTTGCAGTAAAAGGATTGATGGAAGACTCTTTCTGCAAAATTACTAGTGCTGCCGGAAAATTAATATGGCAAGGCTATGCATACGGGGGACAACTTATTTGGAACGGAAAAGATTTCAATGGAAATCGTCCGATAACAGGTGTCTATTTTGTGATGGCTTCAAGCAAAACCGGAAAAGAGAAAAAAGTTGCCAAATTTTTGTTTATACAATAACAACAGTAGGGCGTTGTGTGAAGCGCCTCTACATAAAAAATATTCATGTTTGTTTCAACCAAGGGGATCGTTTTACAAACCATAAAATATTCTGATAATAGTTTGATTGTCAAAATTTTTACTCGAAACGCCGGGATTGTCTCTTTCATCATTAAAAATGCATTCTCCAAAAAAAGTAAACAACCTGCATCCTATTTTGCTCCTTTAACGATTTTGGATATCATTTATAAAGAAACTTATACTGAAAAACTGTCTTTTCTCAAAGAGGTTTCCATCTCAAATCCTTTTCATGCCATTCATTACGATTTAAAAAAAAGCAGTATCCTTCTTTTTTATCAAGAACTATTGATGAAACTGTTGGTTCAGGCAAATGCTTCCGATGAGCCTCTGTTTGATTTTATACAAGAACATTTGATAAAATTAGAATCCACACAAGAAGTTGCTCCCGATTTTCACATCATTTTTCTCATTCAACTCATTCAGCAATTGGGATATAAACCGGAACAGAACTTTACACTACAAACCCCCTATTTTTCCATTGAGGATTCCAATTTTGGGAGTAAATTTATAGACATACCCTATTTTTTATCAAAAGAGGCAAGTTATTATCTTTTTACAATTCTTAAAAAACAGAACCACATCATTCCCGAAAAGAAAACGCGAATGGAATTATTGAACGGGATGCTTCTATACTTAATGAAAAACAATAATCAAATCAAGGAGATTGAATCTGTGGTAATATTATCGGAAGTGCTAAGCTAATTTTTTAATAATCATTGCGGTACCCATTCCGCCGCCGATGCACAGTGATGCTAAACCGTAGGTTTTGTTTTCGTTGATCAACTCATGTACTAACGTTACTAAAATGCGGTTTCCTGAAGCTCCGATGGGGTGTCCTAATGCAATTGCCCCGCCGTTAATATTGGTGCGCGCTTGCAACCACTCGTCGGTAACGCCATGTTCTCGGATTAGTTCATGGATAACGCCCAACGATTGAGCAGCAAATGCCTCGTTCAACTCCAACAGTTCCATATCCGAAAGTTTCATGTTGGCTTTTCGAAGCGCATTTTTGATTGCCGGAACAGGACCTAATCCCATCACTGCGGGATCTACTCCACCTTGACCGGTAGCAATAATCTCTGCCAGCGGTTTCAATCCCAGCTCTTTTACTTTTTCTTCGGAACAAAGCAGCACGAAAGAAGCGCCATCATTAATTCCGGAAGCGTTTCCTGCGGTTACAGTACCCTCTTTTTTAAACGCAGGTTTTAGTGTGCCTAATTTTTCAAAAGAAGTTGCGCGATTGGGGTATTCATCTGTGTTGAAAACAATAGTCTCTTTTTTGGAAACAATTTCCACCGGAACGATCTCGTTCATAAATTTTCCGGCATCCACCGCTTTGATAGCTTTGGTTTGAGAGTTGATGGCAAATTGGTCTTGTGCTTCTCGTGAAATGCCAAACTTTTCTGCCACGTTTTCTGCGGTTATCCCCATGTGGTATCCTTCAAATGCGTCTGTCAATCCGTCGTTTACCATGTGATCAACGGCGGTAATGGCGCCCATTTTCACGCCGTTTCTGAGTGCGCCGCTCATCACAAATCCGGCATTTGACATCACTTCCGTGCCGCCCGCCAGCACAATATCGGCATCGCCCGTCAAAATATCGTTGTAACCATTCATAACGGCTTTTAATCCGCTGCCACACACCATATTAATTGCGTAGGCAGGTACTTCCACAGGAACACCTGCTTTTACAGCGGCTTGCCGGATTATTCCCTGCCCTTGACCGGCGCTGAGAATATTTCCGCCAATCACTTCATCAATTTGATTGGGTTGCACTCCCGATTCTGCAATAATATTTTTGATAACAATTGCGGCTAACTCCGCAGGGCTGAAATTGGATAGCGTCCCAAACATTTTTCCAATTGGGGTGCGCTTTGCTGATACGATGTAAACTTTTTTCATTTTTGTAAAATAATATTAATTAGATATTTATGAACACTCGTTGAATCAAAATTGCGGCAAAGTTATACTATTTTTTAGAGGTAAGAAAAATACAACAACATTAATTCTTTAATTTCTCCATAATCTCCACTGCATTGGTTGCAGCTCCTTTGCGGAGGTTGTCAGCCACGCACCATAAATTGAGTGTTTTAGGTTGCGATTCGTCCCGACGGATTCGTCCTACAAAAACCTCATCTTTTTGATACGCGGTTAAAGGCATGGGGTACTCGTTTTGAGCAGGGTTATCAATTACTCTAATTCCGTCAAAATTATGGAGCAATTTTACTATATCATCTAATTCAAATTCATTTTCGAACTCTGCATTTATAGCTTCGGAGTGTCCTCCTATCACAGGCACACGCACTACCGTAGCAGTGATTTGTATTTGTGGAGCGCGTAAAATTTTACGTGTTTCACTCACTAATTTCATCTCTTCTGTTGTGTATTTGTTAGGTTCAAAAGTTCCTCCATGAGGAAAAAGATTCATGTCAATTTGATGGGGATATGCTTTTTCGCATGGATTTCCGGCACGTTCGCACATAAGTTGGTTAAGCGCCCGCACCCCTGTTCCTGTAACCGACTGGTAAGTAGAGACTACCACTCGTTTTAATCCATATTTTTGATGTAGCGGCGCCAAAGCCATTACCATTTGAATAGTAGAACAGTTGGGGTTTGCAATAATTTTGTCTGTGGGCTTTATCACATCTCCATTGATTTGCGGAACAACCAAGGGGATCTCATCAAAGTTGCGCCATGCCGAAGAGTTGTCAATAACTACCGTTCCTTTTTGAGCAAATAAAGGAGCATATTTCAGTGATGCCGCGCTTCCGGCAGAAAAAAGAGCAAAGTCCGGAGATGCTGCAATAGCATCTTCTACAGAAATAATTGCTTGTTCTTTGCCACCGATCACAATCTTTTTTCCTACCGATTTTTCAGAAGCTGCAACGAGGATTTCGTTATCAGTTAAGTTTCTTTCTTCTAAAACTTTGAGCATTATTGAACCCACCAAGCCGGTAGCGCCAACAACTGCAATTTTTTTTTGTTTCATTTTCTAAGAATTTTAAGATTTTAAAAAAATAAAAATATAAGTTATTTTTCTTTTCCACTCCCATAATTCTCCGCCAATGGGGAGATATTTCTAACTTCAGGCTTCAAGTTTCTATTCAATTGCAAATCGCGCATAAATTGAGCATTGAATCTTTATCTTTTTGAATCCCAGCACATATTCATTATCAATAATTTCAAAATTTCTTTCTGAATCAGTTGAAGTTTTATTCTTGTCTGCATAAATATTTTCTTTGATAATGAGTGGTTCGCCTAGTGTATTACCAATAGCGCTAAGGATGAATGTAGCTTGTTCTTTGGCATCAATAATTGCATTTCTTTTTACAACTAGTCTCAAACTATCCATTTTTGAGTGGGTAGCAGAAACAAATTTTGTATCCTTAATATTCAAATCATTAAGCACTTGAAAAATACTTGTTAGCATAGACACATTGGATAGTGTTACTATAAAAGTTTTGTTATTAGTGATTTCTTTTTCTTTTTTAGTAATTGTAACATTATCAGCATTTTCATTCAATAAATTGAGTTTTGACAAATCAACTCCGACAATCCTAAGCATATTTTTCATTTTAGCTTCCTGCTCGTTAATTGTTACTTTAAAATTACCATCATAATACTCATTTAAAACAATTTGCACATTAATGATATCGGGAATAATCTCTAATTGGGCATTTCCGGTAACTTCAATATAGGGGGTGTTTTCAATCTCGTTTTGTGCAAAGGAAAAAAAGGGAAAAACAAACAAGATGCAAAACCAAAAAGGGAGCGTGTTTTTCATAATTTAAAGATATTAAGATTAATGTTTAATGTTTAATGATTAATGTTTAAAACTTCATTATCAATCCAGCTTCAACACTGCCAAAAACGCCGATTGCGGGACTTCCACGTTTCCAATTTGGCGCATTTTTTTCTTTCCTTTCTTTTGTTTTTCAAGGAGTTTTCGTTTACGGGTAATGTCGCCACCATAACATTTTGCAGTAACATCTTTTCGGAGCGCTTTAATCGTTTCACGAGCAATAATTTTAGTACCTATGGCAGCCTGAATCGCGATGTCGAACTGTTGTCTCGGGATCAGTTCGCGGAGTTTTTCGCAAATTTTTCGTCCGAAAGGATAAGAATTATCTACGTGGGTTAGTGAAGAGAGTGCATCCACAGAATCTCCATTCAGGAGAATATCCAACTTTACCAATTTCGCAGGTTTGTATCCTGAAATGTGATAATCGAAAGAGGCATATCCTTTAGAGATGCTTTTTAGTTTATCATAGAAGTCGAAAACAATCTCTCCCAAAGGCAAATCAAAAGTCAATTCCACTCTATTTGATGCGATATATACTTGATTTAAAAAAGTTCCGCGTTTATCCAAGCAGAGTTTCATGATGGGACCGATGTAATCAGCTTTGCTTATAATTTGCGCTCTGATATAGGGTTCCTCCACATGGTCAATATTGCTGGGTGCGGGCATTCCCGAAGGATTATGCACTTCTACCAACTCATCTTTGGTAGTAATCACATTGTAAGAAACGTTTGGTACAGTAGCAATCACATCCATATCAAATTCGCGGTCTAATCTTTCCTGCACGATTTCCATGTGCAACAAGCCCAAGAATCCGCAGCGGAATCCGAAGCCGAGTGCTGCTGAAGATTCGGGAACAAAGGTGAGGGAGGCGTCGTTAAGTTGCAGTTTTTCCAACGAGGCACGCAACTCTTCGTAGTCATCGGCATCGGTAGGATATATTCCGGCGAAGAGCATCGGTTTTACCTCTTCAAAGCCGGATATTGCTTTTTCGCAAGGGTTTTCCACATGGGTAATAGTGTCTCCCACACGTACTTCCAATGAAGTTTTAATGCCTGAGATGATGTAGCCCACCATTCCGGCGGTCATCATATCGGCGGGTTCCTGTTTCAGTTTCAAACAACCGATCTCATCGGCATGATACTCTTTTTCGGTGGAGATAAATTTCACAAAGTCGTTTTTACGAATAGAGCCGTTAAAGATTCTGAAATAGGCTATAATTCCTCTGTATGAATTAAATACGGAGTCGAAGATAAGTGCTTGCAGGGGCGCTTCGGGGTCTCCTTTTGGAGGAGAAATTAGATTTACGATAGCTTCTAAAATCTCTTCAACCCCTTCACCGGTTTTGCCACTGGCTTCAATAATCTCTTCTCTTTTGCATCCCAACAGATCCACAATTTGGTCTTTCACTTCTTCGGGCATGGCAGAAGGCATATCCATTTTATTGAGAACGGGAATAATCTCTAAGTTATGGTCAATTGCCAAATAGAGATTTGAGATGGTTTGTGCCTGAACCCCTTGCGTAGCATCTATCAATAGCAATGCTCCCTCACAAGCGGCAATGGAGCGTGAAACCTCATAAGAGAAGTCCACGTGTCCGGGGGTATCAATCAAATTGAAAATATAATCTTCTCCCTTATGGTTATAATCCATTCTTACGGCGTGGCTTTTAATGGTAATGCCTCGTTCGCGCTCTAAATCCATGCTATCTAACACCTGATCCTGAAAATCGCGCTCATTAATCGTATTAGTATATTGCAACAACCTGTCGGCTAAAGTACTCTTCCCGTGGTCAATATGGGCTATTATGCAGAAGTTTCGGATATTTTTCATAAGTGGGCGCGAAAATATAAAAAAGAGGACATGCCAAGAGGCAATAGAAATAGTTTGCAACGTCAAATTTTGAACAAGTATACGTTAAAAGTATATTTTTTTTTACACATTAAAGTGCTTATATTCAATTTTTTATTCATATACAAGCGACTTGTTTTTTTTTTCAATAAAAATCTCTAATTTTGCAGCCAAATTTCGTAATTGCTATTTCGTTTTTAATGAATACCTTTAAATGCATCTTTTTCGCTGTCTATACACTTTTGACACTCCACTGCTACGCACAAACAAGCGAACAACTTAAAGCAAACAAGAAAAAATTGGAATCAGAAATTGCAGATACAAAACGACTTTTACAAGAAACACAAAAGAAAGAAAACACTTCTTTGCAACAAATTTCATTATTGAGGAAACAGATTAATAATCGCGAAAAGTTGATTACAGAGTTAAATAAGCAAATTTATGATTTTGAAATTGAGTTAGATTTGAATGTAAAACTATCTAAAAATCTAGATAAAAAACTAGAATATATGAAAGCCGACTATGAGCGGGTAGTCTACTTGGCTTTTAAAAACAGAAGGGTCATTGATAAAATTACATTTCTGCTTTCGGCAGATAATTTTTCTCAAATGTATCGCAGACTGAAACTATATACCATTTTTTCAGAGAATGTTAAACATCAGGCTGCAGAAATAAAAAGAATGCAGCAGGAAATTGCCAATAAAAATGCTGAGATATTAAGTTTAAAGGAAGTAAAATTACAATTATTAGAAAGTAAGGAAATAGAAATTAAGTCGTTGGAAAAAGACAAAACTGAAAAGGCAAAAACTTTAGACGAACTGAAGAAGAAAGAAAAACAATTAGCTAATGAGCTACTCGCCAAACAATCTAAACAAAAAGAGATTGAAGCTGCCATAAAAAAAGCGATAGAGGAAGAGATTCTTGCTGCTAACAAAAGGAAAGCTGAACAGAACAAAGAAACAGCCGGCACGAAAAAGCCATCTTCCACAGTATTGGAATACACGCCCGAAGAAAGAATTACCGGTACTTCATTTGCCAATAATCAGAGCAAACTCCCCTGGCCCGTTGTAAAGGGAACAACAATAACTAATTTTGGAAAATATCGAAATCCTGATGTCCCATCCGTGATGATGGAAAGCAAAGGAATTGATATTTTAGTAGAGCCCAACACGCAGGTACGTTCAGTTTTTGATGGCGTTGTTTACGGTATCTTAGATATGGGAAGTGCGGGAAAAGTGGTCATTATAAGACATGGCGAATATATTACCGTTTATCAAGGACTATCAACGGTTTCCGTAAAGAAAGATGACAAAGTTACGATAAAACAAAACATCGGGACAGTAGGAAAAACCATGGGCAGAAGTACTTACGAACTACATTTTGAGATTTTGAAAGAGTTTACCCATCTTGATCCCCAAACATGGTTATCGCAGAAATAATACAAGCATGAACGCTTTGCAAATTGATGTAAAACAGGTTATTGCATCCAAAAACAAAAAATTGGAAAGATGGTTACCTCGTATTGTAATTCGTTGGATTGAAAAACTGATTCATAAGGAAGAAATCAACCGGTTTTTAGCAAAACATGAACACACCAACTCCCTTGACTTCGCTAAATATGGATTGGAAGAGTTTGTACAAGCCACAGTATCTGTTACTAATGAAGAAAAAGTTCCTGCTTCAGGACGATATATTGTGGTGTCCAACCACCCGCTTGGCGCTATTGACGGTTTGGCGCTAATTGCACTCATAGGAAAATACCGAACCGACATTAAATTTCCTGTAAATGATTTACTTATGGAAATAAAACCGATGCGCGATATTTTTATTCCTATAAACAAACATGGAAAAAACAGTGTAGAAGCTGCCAAAGAACTTCATCAAACATTTGCTTCCAACGATTTGATACTCTATTTTCCTGCGGGCTTATGTTCTCGAAAAATAGCCGGAAAGATTCAAGACTTAGAATGGAAGAAAACCATTGTTCAAAAAGCCAAAGAGTATCAACGTGATATAATTCCTGTTTTTTTCGAGGGCAGAAACAGCGAGCGTTTTTATCGTATAGCTAACTGGCGAAAAAGACTGAGAATTAAACCCAACTTAGAGATGCTCCTTTTGCCGGATGAAATGGTTAAACAAAAAGGAAACAGATTCACGGTAACATTTGGAGATCCCATTTCTTATACCACTTTCGATAGTTCTAAAACGCCCAAAGAGTGGGCTGCTTGGCTCAGAGAAAAAACATACAAGTTGTCTGGCATAGCTTTCCGGTAGGTAATGAATACGAACAAACTACCACTCAATCTCCTTTTTTCCTAATTTTCTCAGTATCTCGTTGGTTTTAGAGAAGTGTTTACACCCGAAGAATCCGGCGTGTGCCGATAATGGCGAGGGATGCACGGTTTCCAAGATATAGTGTTTTTGGCGGTCAATAAGCGCGGCTTTAGCACGGGCGTAGTTTCCCCATAATAAGAAAATTAACCCATCGCGTTTCTGTGAAAGTTGCCGAATCACGGCATCTGTAAACTGTTCCCAGCCTTTATTTTGGTGCGAGCCTGCCTGGTGCGCACGAACTGTAAGGGTAGCATTGAGCAAAAACACACCCTGCGTTGCCCAGCGGGTCAAATTGCCACTCGCAGGAACCGAAATCTTAAGGTCGTCATTGAGTTCTTTAAAGATATTGATTAACGATTTAGGGTGTTGCATGCCATCCGGTACCGAAAAGCATAATCCATGCGCTTGCCCAAAATCATGGTACGGATCCTGTCCTAGAATCACCACCTTAACATCATCAAAGGGTGTCAAATTAAACGCATTAAAAATTAGGCTTCCGGGCGGAAAAACGGTATGTTGCTTCTTTTCTTCAACTAAAAACGCCTTTAACTGCGCAAAAGAGGGGGCGAAAAACGCCTCACCCAGCGCCGATTTCCATGAATTTTCTATTTGAGGAGCTATTGTCATTTTTTGGTGCAAAAAAAAGAAAAAAGCATAAACGAAATCAGAAAATGCTACTAAATAGTAAAGAAAAATGTTATTCTATTAAAAATATTGAAGAATAAGTTATTTTTGCTTCGCAAAATTCAACTTAATTACTTTCCATAATGTTCACTTTTATAGATTCTCTCTCCAAAACACCGATTCTGAGATTTGTTTACGATAATTTAAACTTTAATTCCTCCATAGGACGAACTGAGTTACTGCAATCCCAATTTATAATAGATGCCAAACAACTTAAGATCTGTTATAATGAAATAGAAAATATACTGACTTGGCAGAAAAACAACGAGCATTCTTTACAAAAAGTTAACCAACAACTATCTGAAACGCAAGATATTTTTACTACTCTTTCACGGCTAAAAAACAATGATGCATTAGACGACATTGAGCTTTTCGAAATAAAAAAAAGTGCACTCATTATGCGCGATTTGCAGATAATTCTTAACAAAACATCTTTTACTCTTTTTGAGTTAAATAATGTAAATACAGTGATTGATATTTTAGACCCAGAAAAAACTTTTATCCCACATTTTTACATCTATTCATCTTACAGCAAAGAGTTAGCAACTATGCGAAGTAAAAGTGAAAGAGCGACTTCTTCTGAAGAAAAAGAGGACTTATTGTGGCAAATTTCTAAATTTGAAAATAATATACGACAAAATTTAGTAAAAAAATTAGTCGCTTTTGCTACTCCCTTAGAGCAGAATTTGCAATTAATTGCCAAATTAGACTTATTGCTTGCCAAAGCAGCTTTAGCCTTGGAATGGAACTGCTGTAAACCAGTAATCTCAGAAAACGAAATAAAATATGTTGGACTTTTCCACCCGATCGTGTCACATAGGCTAAAAAAAGAGAATACAGAATTCCAACCAATTGATATTGAACTCAAACAGGAACCTTGTTTAATTACAGGCGCCAATATGACCGGTAAATCAATTTTTCTAAGAGCTATTGCTTTTAGTCAGTGGATGTTTCAATTTGGGTTTTATGTTCCTGCACAAAAAGCATCTATAATTCCGGTAGAAAAAATTTATTTTGTTGATGGAGATAACGACACGGAAAATACAGGATTGTCCTCTTTTGTGAATGAGATTTTCCATATTCATCATATTCTTCAAGAGGTAAAAGAGGATAGAAGAATGTTAATTCTGGTTGATGAATTTGCTCGTACAACAAACCCCAAAGAGGGCAGCGCTTTGGTAACCGCTTTTCTTGAAATGGTAAGTTGTAGAAAATCAATATGTTTAGTAACCACTCACTATTCTAATGTAAAAGGTATTTTTCGCCGTTTGCGAGTAAGAGGAATACAATGGGATAAATTAGAACACATTAAAACAAACCCGCACAAGTTGAATAATTTTATTGATTATCAATTAGAAGATTGTAATGAAAAAACCGCTCCTCAAGAAGCGGTTAAAATCTCTGAAATATTATCCATTGATGAAACTTTTATTTCATTAGTTAAGAAATATTTATAATTATTATTTCTTACTTACAATAAAAGGAACGGGAATTTGATAATGGCATCGTACCAATTCTCCATTTAGTTTCCCCGGGGTAAAACCTTTCAAAGTAGAAACAACACGCAAGGCTTCAGCATCTAATAATGGATGAACAGGGGCAATCACTTCCGGATTGGTAATAGAACCATCTTTCTCAATAATAACTTGAACTATAACAATGCCACTTGGCTTATCTTTTATTGCTGCATGAGGGTAGCGTGCAGTTTTAGCTATATATAATGGAAGTTCATTTTTTCCTTCAGCATAAGCAGGCATTTCCGAAACTGTATAATAGACATCCTTAATTTCCATCTCCTCTTTCAAATAAAAACAGTTCTCAACAATAGAAATTTCAACAGCTTGTACTAGTTTTTCATCAGGGTTTTCTTGTGTTGGTGAAACATTAGAATAACGAATGGTAACCGTAGGCGATTCTTTAGGCTCACTCGCCCATTGATATGTAACAGCATCATCGCCTACAATTTTTACTTGAATAAGCTCATCTTTTTTTACCTTTATAGGTTCATTGTTTTGAGCAACTACTGTTGCAAAGAAGAGCATTGTAATGCTAAACAATGCTACTGATTTTAAAGAAAATAGTTTTAAATTCATATGGGTAATATTAATTAATAATTAAACATTTTAGGCGGCACAAAAGTAGTAAAAAAATAATATGCTCGTCATTATTCATTTTTACAACCTCTAAACATTCTATTCCAACGAATTTTCCCATTCCCAAACGATTTGAATTTGTCTAATGATAGCCAAACAAACCACACTCTTCCACTGACGTGGTCTTCGGGAACAAACCCCCAAAAACGCGAGTCTGCAGAATTATGTCTATTATCACCCATCATGAAGTAATAGTTTTGAGCAAATGTATATTCTGTTGCAAGAGCCCCATCAATAATAATTTGTCCATCTGATACTTGTAAAGTGTGAAGTTCATAATTACGAATAATATGTTCATAAAGCACAATTGTTGAATCATTTAGCGTTACTGTAGCACCTTTTTTGGGGATAGTAATCGGTCCAAAGAAATCTTTATTCCATTGATAACGTGGATCATGTGGAAAAATGCTCATATCCCTTTCTCCTTTTTCATCCACTATCTTTTCAACACTCATTCCCATTTTTGCAATCTTCTCAATTTGTTCTTTATGCAAATAAAAAGCTATTGGAATCTTATTTCTTTTAATAACATCATCTTCATTAATATTTAAATTTTTTTGTTTTATAGAGTTTAGCCCTATTCCTTTCGGATCAAAAACTCTATATAAGAATTGGATTTTACTTGGATTTTGCATTGGTTTGTCATCAATATATACTTGAGTATTTATAATTTCCAATTTTTCTCCTGGTAGTCCGATAGCTCGTTTCACGTAAAACTCACGTTTATCTAAAGGTCTTGCGGTTACATGGTACTCTTTCTTCACCACTTCTCTTCCTTTACCGGGGTAATAAGTACCCGGGTATCTACTTTGAATGACATGACTATAATAATAATTTTTTTTGGTCTTCTCGTCCTCATAAGTATATTTACTATTAACTTTTTCCAACTCCAATTTGGGAGCATTTGGATTTAGCATTATTTCAAATTCCCTGACAATCGTATAGTAACTTTCCGCTTGTCTCTCTAAAACCACAGTATCGCCATCAGGATAATTAAAAACAACGGCGTTGCCTCTTTCTACGGGATGAATTTTGGGAGAACGTAAATAGGGAAGTTTAACCCATTCCACAAATGATTTCACATATGAATTTATAAATTCCGGTAAAGGAATAGAGTGATGGATAAAAGGAATTGCTAGAATTGTCATAGGAATTCGTGCTCCATAAGTAACTTTATCCACAGCCAAATAATCTCCAACCATCAAAGAACTCTCCATTGAAGAAGTGGGTATTGCATATAATTCAAAAAGAAAGCACCGAAGGATATAGGCAGCAGCAACAGCAAAAATCAGCGCATCCATCCAATCTCGCAGAGAGCTTTTTTTGAACTTTGGCAGATCTTCTAATCTTGTGTAATGTTCTTTGTTTGAAAATCCAAGATAAGGTAAATAGATGAAAAAGAAAAATGTTCCGGGGATCAAAGAGAGATAACTTGTTTTTCTAAACAAACGTATTGTTTTCCAAACCATTAAATAAAACATAAAAATACCGATGAAAGGGAAAAGTATGAGGAACATCCACCATTTTGGTCGAGACAATATTTTGAGCCATACCCAATAATTGTACACAGGAATTAAAGATTTCCATTGTTTTTCTCCAGCTTTCTTAAAAACAAACCATAAACCAATCTGAAAACCGATAATTGAAATGATTGTGAGAATCATTAATGAAACTGGGGTGAATGAAATCATATTCGTCGCTTTAATTTATTAGAAAACGGAAGAATGATGGAAAAAGTATAAAAGATTGCTGTTTTAAGACCTATCCACAATGTTAACTTAAATGAATTTTAATAAAAATAATATCAAAGCAGCACAGCCTTTAAACTTTTTGTACTTTTGCCAACTTGAAATATTTCTTATGGAATCGGAAATTATTAAATGCAAAGAACTTCTTTTACAGGGTAAAATTTTACTATATCCCACTGACACAGTATGGGGAATTGGTTGCGATGCCACAAATGAGGAAGCAGTAAAAAAGATATATGTCATCAAACAACGACAAGAAAGCAAAAGTATGATTATTTTGTTAGACTCTTCGGATCGACTGCCTCTCTATGTTGCAAAAATACCGCTTATTGCTTGGGATTTGATTTCACATACTTATCGTCCAACTACTTATATTTATTCTACTGCACAAAATTTACCCCAACAACTCATTCACCCCGACGGAACAATTGCCATTAGAATTACCAATAACCATTTTTGTAAAAAACTTATTAAAGCATTAGAAAGGCCCATTGTTTCAACCTCTGCTAATCTTTCTGGAGAGAATACGCCTGTGTTGTTCTCTGAAATTACACAGGAGATTATTGAACAAGTGGATTATGTTGTTCCGCAACATTTTGCAGAATCTATTGAGTACAAACCATCCCGTTTGGTAAAGTTTATTGATGATTATAATTTTATGATTATTAGAGAATAAAGTGCATGGTCAAAAAAGGGATGACAAACAAGGCAAAACAAAGGCAAGAAAGAACAAATAAAAACTGATAGAGCACACATAAACATCAAAGTTTTTCCACTTGAGACAAAACACAACACTATCTCGCCCATTTTGTTGAGATAATTTAATTGCTTTATCTAATAAATCTGTTTTCAACCTTACTTATATTTTTTGTAGGTTTTTTCATTTCTCCTTAAATATTCCACTAACAAAATTTCTATACTACCACTTACATATTTAACGATTAACCTAAAATCACCGGTTCTTATTCTAAAAATAGATGGATTGTTTGTAACCGGTTCTACATTTGAAATTTCATCTAAACTTTTTGCATTTTCCAACTTGCCGACTAATTCAAGTAAGCGTTTTATGGCTATTTTGTCAGTCAGTTTCTTTATTGACTTATTAAACTCGTCAGAATATTTAATAATCATAACTGCGCCGTTAAATATTCTTTTAATGCAGAAATATCTGAACTAACACCTGAATTTATTGATTTTTCAATGCGCCTCATTTCTGCATCTGTAAGGGTAACAGGTGGTAACAAAGGATATTTTTTAGGTTCTAACTCTGAAATCTCAGAAATTTCATATTTCACATTCTCTTTTTGTGCATACTCAAGAATATAATTGAATTGTACAGCATTAGGATTTTGTAATATTATGGCAGGCATGATAATTTGTTTTAACGCGGCAAAAATAAAAAAAAAGCAAACAACAATATAATTGAATGGGTAAAGAAATAAAAAAAACAATGAATAAAACGTTATTTTTGCCGCACCATGAAAACAAAAACTTAATAGTGTATTTTTGCACTCAGGAAAGCACGTTAAAACACCTGAAAAGTTGTTAAAATTTGCTTGTTTGTTACCCGCTACTACAAATAACGTGCTTTTCTTTTTAAAAATCAATTAGTTATGAATGCTACTGTAGTTTATAGAGAATAATGAAAATCGCCGTTTTCGCAGGAACTTTTGACCCATTTACTATTGGGCACCAAGATATTGTAAATAGAGCTATATCCATTTTTGATAAAATAATTATTGCTATCGGAGTAAATGAGAAAAAGAAAACGCTCTTTTCGCTACAAGAGAGAATTGACAATATTAAAAAAGCATTCATTAACAATGATAAAATTGTTGTAGAAACTTATACCGGACTTACTGGTGAGTTCTGCAAAAAAAAAGGCGCCCAATTTCTGATTAGAGGTATCAGAAATAGTGTTGATTTTCAGTATGAAAATGATTTAGCCCAAGCAAATAATGAACTTTTTTGTATTGAAACCGTTTTTTTTATTACCTCTTCTACACTATCCCATATATCTTCTTCGTTAGTAAGGGAACTTTTTAAAAATAACGGGAACTATCAACAATATTTGCCATAAAGTATTATGTTTAGATTTGAAAATAATATTTATTTATACGGATTACTCATAATTCCGTTTTTTGTTTTAGGGTTCATATTATTACATTATGCTGCTAACAAACGTTGGAAACAGTTTGGAGATGAAGCGTTAATAAAAAGGTTGATGCCCTTACGCTCTTATACTGCCCAAACTGTTAAGTTTTCACTACTTATGGCTTCGTTGGCTTGCTTCCTTTTTGCATTAGCAAATCCTCAAGTGGGCAGCACTTTGGAAAAAGGGATGAGAAAAGGGGTGGATATTATGATTGCCATGGATATTTCTAATAGTATGCTTGCAGATGATATTCAACCCAACCGCTTGGAAGCCTCAAAAATAGCCCTCGCTAGGTTTATTGACCAATTGAAAGGAGACAGAATCGGGTTGGTGGTTTTTGCCGGAAAATCGTTTGTGCAATTGCCTATTACCAATGATTATGCTGCTGCAAAGATGTTTGTGAATTATGTAAATCCTAAACTCATTGATGTTCAAGGCACTGATATTGCATCAGCTATTGACTTGGCTGCTGTTTCTATGCTACCGGAACTAAAAGACGGGAATGCGGACTTGAATAAAATTTCTCAACTTAACTCCAAAGTAATCTTAGTGGTCTCTGATGGTGAAGACCATTTTCCACAAGCTGTTGATGTTGCTGCTCAGGTGCGAAAATTGGGGATAACAATCCACTCCATTGGTATTGGCGATGTACGAGGAGTGCCTATCCCAGATGGAAGAAACGGCTATAAAAAAGATTTGGAAGGAAATACGGTAATTACCCGCTTAAATGAAGATGTTTTAAAAGAGATTGCTTCAACAGGCGGCGGCGTATATGTGCATGCCTCTAATGCAAACATGGGATTTGAAACCATCTTAGAAAAAATTAATGCAATGGATAAAGTGGATTTACAGGAGATTACTTTCTCTAGGTATGAAAGCAAGTATCAGTATCCATTGGCTTTAGGTCTTTTCTTTTTGCTGGTTGAACTCATGTGGTTTTCTGTTAAACCTAAGTGGCGCGAACAGATATTGAGGCTTCAGTATTTTTTAAAAGCAAAAGGAGCATAATACTTTTTAGAATGTAAAAAAGGCTACCCTTTCAGGCAGCCTTTTCACCATAATGAAAAAACTAAATGGACAAACATCCACAAAGTTAATATCTTATTAAATTACGCCTTGGTCAATCATAGCATCGGCAACTTTGATGAAGCCGGCAATGTTTGCCCCTTTTACATAATTAATATAACCATCTTTTTCAGTACCGTATTTTACACAATTAGCATGGATATTGCTCATGATTGCTTTCAGTTTTTCGTCAACTTCTTCACGTGTCCATGCTAATTTCATAGAGTTTTGAGTCATTTCCAAACCGGAAGTAGCAACTCCTCCTGCATTGGCAGCTTTGCCGGGCGCATAAGATACTTTTTTAGACTGTAGGGTATGGATAGCGTCTGCGGTACATCCCATGTTTGAAGCTTCAACTACATATTTACAACCATTGGCGGCTAATAGTTCGGCATCCTCTTTATTCAGTTCGTTTTGAATAGCACAAGGAATCGCCACATCCACTTTAGCTTCCCAAGGTTTTTTACCAGCGAAGAATTTTGCATTAGGATATTTGGTTGCGTAAGGAGCCACCACATTATTACGAGTAGCGAGCAGTTCCGTCATATAAACGATTCTGTCTCCTGCAATACCTTCTTCATCAAGAATATATCCGTCCGGACCGGAGATACAAACCACTTTTGCTCCCAATTCGGTTGCTTTAAGCGCTGCTCCCCATGCTACGTTCCCAAAACCTGAAACGGCTACTCTTTTACCTTTGATAGTGTCGCCTTTTGCAGCCAGCATACCTAATAAAAAATAGATAGCTCCAAAGCCGGTAGCTTCAGGGCGGATAAGCGAGCCACCCCAATTCAAACCTTTTCCGGTAAGAACGCCCACGTGTTCGTCTCTAATTCTTTTGTATTGTCCATACATCCAGCCCACTTCGCGTGCACCCACACCGATATCTCCTGCAGGAACGTCTCTTTCGGGTCCTAAATATTTTTGCAATTCGGTCATAAATGCTTGGCAGAAGCGCATCATTTCGCCTTCCGATTTTCCGGTCGGGTCGAAATCGGAACCACCTTTACCACCGCCCATAGGAAGTGTAGTGAGTGAGTTTTTGAATGTTTGTTCAAAAGCCAAGAATTTCATTGTGTCTTGGTTCACACTTTTGTGGAAGCGGCAACCTCCTTTGTAAGGCCCGATAGCCATGTTGTGTTGTACTCGGAAACCCCGATTTACCTGTATTTTTCCGTTATCATCCACCCAGGTAACTTTGAATTGGATTATTCTTTCAGGTTCCAAAATTCTTTCTACGATAGAATACTTATCGTATTTTGGGTTTTCATTAACAAAGTCAACGATTGTTTCGAGTACTTCTTTCGCTGCTTGAATGTACAAAGGTTGAGCCGGATTCTTCACTTCCAACTCCGCAATTAATTTGTTTAAATCCATAATGTAACTTTTTTTTAAGGTTTTATAAAAATATATTGGTTATAGAAAATATGCCGCAAAAGTATCATTTTAATTGTTCCGAAAACGCTTTTAAAACTTTATTATTGCAATGGGAAATTATTTAACTTTAACAAGTTTTTCAAAACATTACATTTTCCCCACAACCACAGTAGTAAAAGTTTCAGGTACAAGATACAATTTTGCCAATGTTTGAATATTTTGTGAAGTAACTGCTCTAATTGAGTCAACCATCATTTGCATCTCTTTTTCATCCAAACCGAAGTCATTCCAAAGAGCATACCTCTTTTGGTAATCAACATAACCGTCCACACTACGAAGGAGTTCTCCAAGCATATAAGATTTCACTAAAGAGAGTTCATTCTCATCCACTAATTCGTTTTGCAATAACAACATTTCTTTATAACAAGTTTCAATTGCCTCTTTTGTTTTTTCTACAATAACATCTGCCTCAATGTAAAAAAGAGCTTTGTTTTCATAAAAGATGCTATTGCAAAACACGTTGTATGTATATCCTTTCTCTTCACGAAGGTTCTTCATAAGGCGCGATCCGAAGTAACCTCCATATATCATGCTTAATACTTCAAAATTGCGTCTGTTCTCGTGCAAAAATCCTATATTATTTTTGCATAATATGAGAGAAGATTGAAGTGCTGATTCTCTGAGTTCAAACCTCACCTTACAATCTTTCCGAGAGACTAATTCATCTTTTCTGCTTTCTTTTTTTAAGCATTGAATGATGTCAAAATCTTCTTTACTGCCAATCTCTTTTGGGCATTGAGCAAATTGGAAATATGAGTCGTATCCCTCCACATTTCCTGCAACAAACACTCTTATGTTGCTTTCAGTAAACGTTTGTTTGTGATAATCTTGTAGTAATTCGACAGTTAAAGCATTAATATGCTCTTTACTTAAAATATTTCCGATTGGCATATTGTCAGGAAACATTTCGGCAAACATAAGTTGGTACGCTCGATAATTAAATTTTGCAGAATTGTATTCCAAATCTTTGATACTATATTCCTTAAAACGTTGTAGGTCTTCAACCTTATACGTTGGTTTATAGATTGTTTCCCAAAGTAGAGGCAAGAGTATTTCCAAATTTTTTTTTGGAATAACCCATTGAATTGTAATGTATTGTAATTGGAAATTTGTTTTCCATGAAGCACCATGAAAAGCTAAAAAATCGTCCATCTCTTTTGCGGAGAATCTTGCACTGCTGTCTTTTAACATGCCATAAGTTCCCTTTGCCACTAATTTATCAGATTCATAAAGCGCACCCGCTTTCACTTTGATAAGGACGTGAATTAGTTCTAATTTTTCATTTTGGAATAAATAAAGCGGAGTTTTTTTTGATATTAAGTAGTATTGTGGCAACTTTAATGAACTTGTGCAAACCTCATTTATGGGAGGTTTTATTTTTCTATCAAGATTTTTTTTTTTTATTTTTTTTTGGTTCATGCCTTTAGAGATATCTTGCTTTACTACTTTCAGGTTAAGTTTTTTTCCTTCTTCCAACATCATTTCATAAGCATCCTCAAACTCATTAGAAATCTTTCCTTCTAAAATTGCCTCTTTTATAGCATCTTTAATAATTCCTACTTCACGGCAAGGGGATAATCCAAATGAACTCATAATCATTTCACCGGCAATAGGTGGTTGCCAATTACGGATTCTATCTTTTTCTTCAATCTCTTTTAGTTTTTGTCTTACGTTAGCAAAGTTCTTCATACAACGTTTTATTTTTTCGGGAACAGAAGAAGTAACGTCTGCTTCGCACAGCAACATTAGGTCTTCAATATCATCGCCTGCGTCGAAGAGAAGTCGCCGTACAGCTGAGTCAGTAATTTCATCTTCAACTAAAGCTATTGGTCTCAGATGCAGGGCAACCATTTTTTGCACATATTTCATCTTTCCGTTTGCAGGCATTTTTAGTTGATTGAAAATCCGCTTCACCATTTTCGAGCCTAAATATTCGTGTCCATGAAACGACCACCCCACTTTTTCATCATATTTTTTGGTTTTGGGTTTGGCAATATCATGTAACAGTGCAGCCCACAACAACCACAAATTAGAGTTTACCAATGCTATTCTATCCACTACCTGCAAAGTATGCAAGTAATTGTCTTTGTGCCCTCTTCCGTTCATCATTTCAACGCCTTTCAAGGCATAAAGTTCTGGGAGAAACTGCACTAACATTCCTGTTTCTTGGCACAGCATAATCCCTGTGGATGGTTTTTTTGAGAGCAATATTTTGTTAAACTCACCCACAATTCTTTCTTTTGATATTATTTCAAGTCGGTGCGCATTTTTTTTAATTGCGGCAAAAGTTTTCTGGTCAATTTTAAATTCCAATTGCGATGCAAATCTCACAGCGCGCAACATACGCAATGGGTCATCAGAGAAAGTATTATCCGGATCTAATGGTGTTCTAAGAATTTTGTCTTGAAGATCATCAAAACCGTTAAAAAGGTCTATCAATTCGCCGCTTCTTTCACCAGAGATACCAATTGCCATAGCATTAATGGTAAAATCACGCCGCGCCAAATCTTCTTCTAATGTTCCTTTTTCAACAGTAGGTTTTCGCGAATTGTACGTATAGGATTCTTTTCTTGCTCCCACAAATTCAATAGCAGCATCTTTATAAACAATTTGAGCAGTTCCAAAATTTTTAAACACATTGACTTTTAATGATGGAGATATCTCTTTGGCTACTTCTTTCGCAAGTTCTATTCCGTTTCCTATGACCAAGATATCTATATCTGTTGAAAAACGATTCAGAAACAGGTCTCGCACCACGCCTCCAACAGCAAAAGACTCAATCTGTTTTCCCTCTGCTACTTTCTTAACTATTTTATATATAGGATGTTGTATATCAAGGATGTCATTTTTCATTATGAATTATTTGCAGAAACAATAAGGTATATATTGTTTTACTATATTGGACGACAAAAATAACAAAATAATTTTCAATTCTTGGAAAATGGGTTAAAATAAAATGTAGAAATAGATCAAAAAGATTTTTTTAATTATTTGTATCAATATTTTATTATATTTGCCGACCCTAAAAAAAAGCATGTTTGCGCGTAGGTTTTGGAGCTATTGATGGATGTTAACATTCTTTTTTAAAATAGATTAAATTAATATTCGTATTTTTTGGATTATATTAGGTTTTGTAAAAGATGCTCTTTTTTCTTCCAAAATTTTTAAAAGACGAATACTTAGAATGAAAAATAATAAAAAAAATAAGCTAAAAAATGAAAAAAGTATTGAATTATTTTAAGGAAACTTACGAAGAGTTGGTTCACAAAGTAACGTGGCCCTCTATGAAAGATCTTCAAAATAGCGTTATCGTTGTATCCATTGCTTCCCTCATCATTACTTTTGTAGTGTTCCTGATGGATATAATTCTTAATGTTAGTGTTCATTTCTTATTCCCAAAAATTATTTAGCTTAGGTTGGTATTTATACCTAATACACTTTGAATATGGCAGAAATTGAAAAAAAGTGGTATGTAATTCGTGCCGTTACAGGAACTGAAAAAAAGGTTAAATTGAGCATTGAGAGTGAAGTTCAATCTTTACCTTATATCAAAGACTTGGTAACACGAATTCTTATCCCTACTGAAAAGATTTACCAAATTCGCAACGGCAAAAAAGTAAGCAAAGAGCGCAACTTTTTTCCCGGATACATTTTTGTTGAAGCAGTGATGGTTGGAGAAGTGCAACATACTTTGTTAAGCATTCCAGGAGTTCTCGGCTTTGTGGGTTGCAAACGCAAAATTGATACTCCAATCCCGCTTCGCCCTGTTGAAGTAACAAGAATGCTGGGAAAAGTAGATGAACTACTTGAACAGGATGACTCTTATGCAACTCCATTCATCGTAGGCGAAGAGATCAAAGTGATTGACGGACCATTCAACACTTTTACCGGTATCATTGAAGAGGTGAATACAGAAAAAAAGAAACTGAAAGTTATGGTGAAAATTTTTGGGCGTAAAACTCCTCTCGAACTTAGTTTTATGCAAGTTGAAAAAACGTAATACCAACATCAAATAGTTACAAACAATTAAAAACAAACAAATGGCAAAAGAAGTAGCTGCTTTAATTAAGTTACAAATCAAAGGGGGCGCTGCCAATCCATCTCCGCCTGTTGGGCCTGCATTAGGCGCCAAAGGGGTGAACATTATGGAATTTTGCAAACAGTTTAATGCAAGAACACAAGAGCAAGCCGGCAAGGTTGTTCCTGTAGTCATTACTGTTTATAGAGATAAGTCTTTCGACTTTATCACCAAAACTCCTCCCGTTCCGGTTCAATTAATGGAAGTTACCAAAATCCAAAAAGGTTCGAAAGAACCTAACAGAAGCAAAGTAGCTAACGTTACTTGGGACCAGGTACGTACAATTGCTGAATCTAAGATGACAGACCTGAACTGTTTTTCAGTAGAAGAGGCAATGAGCATGGTATCAGGAACTGCAAGGAGTATGGGAATTACTGTAATAGGTGGTACAAACCCTTTTGAACAAAATTAATCATTAAGTAATAACTAAATCAACATGGCAAAAATATCCAAAAAACGCAAAGAAGCTCTTGCCAAATTCGATAAAACAAAGGTGTATGCATTGAATGAAGCTGTGGAATTGGTGAAAAATATCACTTATACCAAATTTGATTCCTCTTTCGACATTGACGTCCGGTTGGGCGTAGATCCGAGAAAAGCAAATCAAATGGTACGTGGTATTGTTACCCTACCTCACGGAACTGGAAAAATTACCCGCGTACTCGTACTTTGTACTCCGGATAAGGAAGATGAAGCTAAAACTGCTGGCGCCGACCACGTAGGATTAGACGACTACGTTGAAAGAATTAAAAAAGGTTGGACCGACGTTGATGTTATCATTACTATGCCCAGCGTAATGCCTAAAATTGGCGCACTCGGTAAAATTTTGGGACCTAGAGGCTTGATGCCTAACCCAAAAGCCGGAACAGTCACTATGGACATTGGCAAGGCTGTTGCTGAAGTAAAAGCCGGTAAAATTGACTTCAAAGTTGATAAATACGGCATTATTCATTCCGGAATCGGAAAAGTAAACTTCACCTCCGAAAAACTCATGGAAAACGTGAAAGAAATAATGAGTACTATCATTAAACTTAAACCTACTGCTGCAAAAGGTACTTATGTTAAAAGTATCTACTTATCAAGCACTATGAGCCCGGGCGTGCAAGTTGATGTGAAATCTGTATCTTAATCCTAATTGCTAAATTTAACGTATGAAACAAGAAGAAAAAACTATCATTATTAACGCTATCGCAAAAGATTTAGCTGATTATCCGCATGTGTATATTACCGATATTTCCGGATTTACAGTTGAAACCGTAAACCAATTGAGAAGACAGTGCTTCCGTAGAAACATCAAGCTAAAAGTTGTAAAAAATACACTTTTAAAACGTGCTATGGAACAATCTTCTTTTAATTACTCAGAAATCTATCCTGCTCTTAAAGGAGCTTCTTCAATTATGCTTTCCGATACAGGGAATGCACCCGCTAAGTTAATCAAAGAGTTTCGTATTAAGTACAAAAAACCATTGGTTAAGGCAGCTTTTATTGAAGAATGCACCTATTTTGGAGATGAACAATTGGATTATCTCTGCGCAGTAAAATCAAGAGAAGAACTTATCGGTGACCTCGTGGGCTTACTGCAATCTCCAGCCCGTAATGTAATATCAGCCCTACAATCAGGAGGTGGAAAACTTGCAGGAATTGTTAAAACCCTATCCGAAAGATAAAAGACAATTAAAAATTAAAAATTAAAAATTAAATAATTTAAAACAATCAAAAAAAATACAATTATGTCAGATTTGAAAAAATTCGCAGAAGAGCTAGTTAACCTCACTGTTAAAGAAGTTAATGAGTTAGCTAAAATTTTAAAAGAAGAATACGGCATTGAACCCGCAGCCGCAGCAGTAGCTATTGCAGCAGGTCCAGCCGCCACTGGTGCAGCAGCAGCTGAAGTGGAAGAAAAAACACAATTCGATGTGATTCTTAAAGCAGCAGGCCCTAATAAATTAGCCGTAGTTAAATTAGTGAAAGAATTAACCAGCTTAGGACTCAAAGAAGCAAAAGAATTAGTTGATGCCGCTCCAAAACCAGTGAAAGAAGCCGTTTCAAAAGACGAAGCTGAAGGCTTGAAAAAATCTTTAGAAGAAGCCGGCGCTGAAGTTGAGGTGAAATAACTCACCTTTTTATAAAACAGTGAGTACATATTCCTTTTATAATTTAGGAATATTGTACTCATTGTGTTTTATTAGTATTGCTATTATATAAATTTCATAACATACTAAATACTAAATCGTTCTTGATTCAATAACCTCTAAATATTAATCCATTGGCAACAAAAAGCAATCAAAGATTCAGTTTTGCAACCACAAAACAAGTTGAATATCCTGACTTTTTGGATATACAACTAAAATCATTTAAAGATTTTTTTCAATTAGATACTGATGCGGAAAAAAGACATCTAGAAGGACTATACCATGTTTTTCTTGAAAATTTCCCTATAGTAGATGCCCGCAATAGTTTCCTCTTGGAATTTTTAGACTACTACTTAGATGCTCCTCGTTATTCTACAGAGGAGTGTTTAGAAAGAGGTTTGACCTATAGCGTTCCCCTAAAGGTAAAACTCAAACTTTCTTGTAATGATATCGAACATGAGGATTTCAAAACCGTAATTGATAATGTCTATTTGGGTATGGTTCCCTATATGACATCCAGGGGAACTTTCATCATCAATGGAGCAGAAAGAGTTGTTGTGTCTCAACTTCACCGATCGCCCGGAGTGTTCTTTGGATCTTCTTACCATAATAACGGATCACAACTTTATTCAGCTCGTATTATTCCTTTTAAGGGATCTTGGATGGAATTTACAACAGATATTAACAATGTAATGTATGCTTACATTGACCGAAAGAAAAAATTACCAGTAACTACTTTGCTGAGAGCAATCGGTTATGAAACTGATAAAGATATTCTTGATATTTTTAATATTGCAGAAGAAGTTAAAGTTACAAAAGTAAACTTGAAAAAATGTATTGGAAAAAGATTGGCTGCTAGAGTAATGAAAGTTCGAACCGAAGATTTCGTAGATGGAGAAACAGGAGAAGTTGTAAATATTGAGCGTACTGAAGTTATTATTGATAGGGAAGTAATATTGGAAGACAAACATATTCCCATGATTACTGATGCCAATATTAAAACTGTATTGTTCCATAATGATGATGAATCAAAGACAGACTATTCAATCATCTTTAATACTTTACAAAAAGATACTGCAAATTCCGAAAAACAAGCCTTAGAATATATTTATTTACAATTGCGTAACACAGCTCCACCTGATGAAGAAGCAGCAAGAACTGCCTTGGAAAAACTGTTCTTCTCTGATAAACGTTATGACCTTGGAGAAGTTGGACGTTATAGAATTAATAAAAAATTAGGATTAAACATCCCTATAGATACAAGAATTTTAACAAAAGAAGATATTATTTCTATTATTCGACATTTAGTACAATTGATCAATTCGAAAACAGAAGTTGATGATATTGACCATTTAAGTAATCGTCGTGTAAGAACTGTTGGAGAACAACTCTATAACCAATTTGGTTTGGGATTGGCGCGTATGGCAAGAACCATTCGTGAAAAAATGAATGTCCGTGATAACGAGGTTTTTACGCCAGGAGAATTGATCAATTCCAAAACTCTTTCTTCAGTCATTAACTCGTTCTTCGGTACCAATCAGTTGTCTCAATTTATGGATCAAACCAATCCACTTTCGGAACTTACCCATAAAAGAAGAATCTCTGCATTGGGCCCCGGTGGATTGTCTAGAGAAAGAGCAGGTTTTGAGGTTCGAGACGTCCATTATACTCACTATGGACGATTGTGTACTATTGAAACTCCCGAAGGCCCAAATATAGGCTTAATATCATCACTCTGCGTTTTTGCCAGAATAAATAATTTAGGTTTTATTGAAACTCCTTATAAAAAAATAATAGGCGGAATTGTGCAAATAAACGAACCCTCAATTTATCTAAGCGCTGAAGAAGAAGAAAACAAAATTATTGCACAAGCTAAAACAAAAATTAACGAAAAAGGGTTATTAGAAGAAAAAGTTAAAGCTCGACAACTTGCAGATTATCCAATTGTTTCAAGAGAAAATGTAGACTTGATTGATATAGCTCCTAACCAAATAGCTTCTATTGCAGCTTCTTTAATTCCTTTCTTGGAAAACGACGACGCTAACCGTGCTTTGATGGGATCAAATATGATGCGCCAAGCTGTGCCACTCTTAAATCCTGAAGTGCCAATTGTTGGTACCGGTTTGGAAAAACAAGTCTCTTTTGATTCTAGATCGCAAATTCGAGCCGAAGGTCTAGGAACAGTTGAATATGTAGACGGCGAAAGAATTAGAATTAATTATGATTACACTGAAAATGAAAAACTTGTCAGCTTCGATTCAAATATTAAAGAGTATGAATTACCCAAATTTAAAAGAACAAATCAAAATTCTTGTATTAACATTAAGCCCCTTGTGAAAAAAGGACAAAAGGTTCATAAAGGCGACGTTATTACAGAAGGATATGCTACAAAAAACAGCGAATTAGCCTTGGGAAGAAATATGATGGTTGCTTTCATGCCTTGGAAAGGATATAATTTCGAAGATGCAATTGTGATTTCTGAAAGAGTAGTGAAAGAAGATATTTTTACTTCTATTCATATTGAAGAGTTTACGCTTGAGGTTAGAGATACTAAACGAGGTATTGAAGAATTAACAAACGACATCCCCAATGTCTCTTCTGAAGCTACTAAAGATCTTACAGAGGAAGGATTGATTAGGATTGGAGCTGAAGTAAAAGAAGGTGATATATTGATTGGAAAAATTACACCTAAAGGAGAATCATATCCTACTCCGGAAGAAAAATTACTTCGTGCTATTTTTGGCGATAAAGCCGGAGATGTTAAAGATGCTTCACTTAAAGCACCACCCTCTATGAAAGGAGTTGTTATTGGAGCAAAATCTATGTCAAGGTTGGTTAAAGATAGAAAAGCACGCTCAAGAGATAAAGATATTGTTTCGGAAATTGAAGCAAGATACAATATAATTAAAGGAGACCTAAAAGAAGAACTAATTGCAAAACTTTACAAAATATTGGATGGGAAAATTTCGCACAACGTATACGACAACATGAGAAATGTTGTGATATCAAAAGGAGCAAAATTCTCACAAAAAATATTAAACAGCGTTAACTATATGACTATTAGCGTTTCAAAATGGACCAATGATAGTAAAGTGAATCAGCTAGTTGCAGATTCTATTCGTAATTATTTGGCAAAAGAACGCTATTATTATTCCCTGGAAACACGAGAAAGATTTGATGCAACTATCGGTAGCGAACTTCCAAGCGGGATTGTTCAAATGGCTAAAGTATATATTGCTGAAAAACGTAAACTTAAAGTGGGTGATAAAATGGCGGGAAGACACGGAAATAAAGGGATTGTTGCTAAAATAGTTCGTGAAGAGGATATGCCTTTCATGGAAGATGGCACTCCTGTTGATATAGTGCTGAATCCATTGGGTGTACCCTCCCGTATGAACCTCGGACAAATCTATGAAACAGTGCTGGGATGGGCTGGAAAAACGCTCGGTATGAAGTTCGCAACCCCTATTTTCGATGGAGCTTCAATTGAACAAATCAATGAATTGATGGAAAAAGCAAAATTGCCCCAAAACGGTAATGTTCAATTATATGATGGAGAAACAGGTGAAAAATTCCACCAAAAAGTTACCGCCGGATATATCTATATGATAAAATTACACCACATGGTTGATGACAAAATGCATGCACGTTCCATTGGTCCATACTCTCTAATTACACAACAACCTTTGGGCGGTAAAGCGCAATTTGGTGGGCAGCGTTTCGGAGAAATGGAAGTTTGGGCTATTGAAGCATTTGGCGCCGCTAATATCCTTCAAGAGATCCTTACGGTGAAATCTGACGACGTGGTGGGAAGAGCTAAAACCTACGAAGCTATTGTAAAAGGAGACAATATGCCTACTGCAGGACTCCCAGAATCATTTATGGTATTAGTGAACGAACTCAGAGGGTTAGCATTAGATATTAAATTTGATTAAAAACGGTAAAACTTGATCCATTAATACTTAATATATATTATGGCAATTAAAAAAGATACAAACACAAGAAAAGAATTTTCGAGGATAACCATTAGTTTGGCAGCTCCCGAAACGATTTTAGAACAATCTTTCGGAGAAGTACTTAAACCCGAAACTATTAACTACAGAACCTACAAACCTGAAAGGGAAGGATTGTTCTGTGAAAAGATTTTTGGACCTGTAAAAGACTGGGAATGTCACTGCGGAAAATACAAACGAATTCGGTATAAAGGTATTGTGTGCGACCGATGCGGCGTTGAAGTTACCGAACGCAAAGTGAGAAGAGAACGTCTTGGGCATATTCAATTGGTAGTTCCTGTAGCACATATCTGGTTCTTCAGATCGCTACCCAATAAAATTGCAGCTCTTTTAGGACTTACTGCAAAACAAATTGATTCCGTAATTTACTACGAAAGATATATCGTAGTTCAACCCGGTATTGCAGAAAGCGATACGCTAAAAAAACTATCTCTGCTGACAGAAGATGAGTATTTTAACATTGTGGAAAGTTTGCCTCCTGACAATAAACTGTTGGAAGATAGTGACCCTAACAAATTTGTTGCCAAAATGGGAGCAGAAGGAATTTTTGATCTATTAATCGCTATTGATTTGGATGCAGAATCGTTTTATTTAAGAGATAAAGCTAATAACGAAACATCGCAACAAAGAAAATTAGAGATTCTTAAACGTCTGCATGTTTTTGAGGCGTTTAGAGATAGTAGAAAAAGAGCAATTAACAAGCCCGAATGGATGATTTTGAGAACTATTCCGGTTATTCCGCCAGAATTACGCCCATTAGTGCCTCTTGATGGTGGCCGTTTTGCAACTTCAGATTTAAATGACTTATACCGTCGGGTTATTATTCGTAACAACCGTTTAAAGAGATTAATAGAAATCAAAGCTCCCGATGTTATTATGCGTAATGAAAAACGCATGTTGCAGGAAGCCGTAGATTCATTATTTGATAACTCAAAGAAAACCAATGCGGTAAAAACAGAATCTAACCGTGCATTAAAATCGTTGTCTGATAGTTTGAAAGGAAAACAAGGACGTTTTCGTCAAAACTTGCTGGGTAAACGTGTGGACTATTCCGGTCGGTCCGTAATCGTGGTAGGTCCGGAATTACAATTAAATGAATGTGGTATTCCAAAAGATATGGCTGCCGAACTCTTTAAACCATTTATTATTCGCAAATTGTTGGAAAGAGGTATGGTAAAAACAGTAAAATCGGCAAAGAAAATTGTGGACAAAAAAGAACCGATAGTGTGGGAAATACTAGAAAATATCTTGAAAGGGCATCCGGTGCTGTTGAATCGTGCACCCACATTGCACCGACTTGGAATCCAGGCGTTTCAACCTCGTTTGGTTGAAGGAAAAGCGATTCGACTTCACCCATTGACTTGTACTGCATTTAACGCCGACTTTGACGGCGACCAAATGGCAGTGCATGTACCACTGGGAAATGCAGCAGTTTTAGAAGCCCAAATGTTAATGCTTGCCTCCCATAATATCTTAAATCCGGCAAATGGAGCTCCGGTAACTGTGCCTTCACAAGACATGGTGCTAGGACTTTATTATATTACAAAAGAATTACGCTCTACTCCCGAAGTTCCGGTTCTCGGTGAAGGAAAAGTTTTCTACTCCCCCGAAGAGGTAATTGTTGCATATAATGAAAAACGAGTTCACTTGAATGCCATCATTGAATGTAGAGTGAATCTTAAGGGCGATGGAAAAATGGTGCGTACAAAAACTACTGTGGGTAGAGTTGTTTTTAATCAAGTAGTTCCTCAAGAATATGGATTTGTAAATGAGTTGTTAACCAAGAAATCACTACGAGATATTATTGGTGAAGTCCTTATTATTTCAGGCAATGCCAAAACAGCTAAATTCTTAGACGATATTATGGATTTGGGCTTCCGAATGGCTTTTGAAGGAGGTCTCTCCTTTAATTTGGGTGATGTTATTATTCCTAAAGAAAAAGTAGCCTTAATTGAAGAATCTAATTCTAGAATTGATGAAATTAGCATGAATTATAATATGGGTTGGATCACAAATAATGAACGTTATAATCAAGTTGTGGATATTTGGTCGAATACTACCCGCCGATTGAATGATTTATTATTAAAACAGATTGAAGAGGATAGACAAGGGTTTAACCCAGTTCACATGATGCGTCACTCCGGAGCTCGTGGTTCTTCTGAGCAGGTGCGTCAGCTATCCGGTATGCGTGGATTGATGGCAAAACCTACCAAAGCCGGAGCCGGTGGCGGTGAAATTATTGAAAATCCTATCTTATCTAACTTTAAAGAAGGACTTTCTGTTTTGGAATATTTTATCTCTACCCACGGAGCACGTAAGGGATTGGCAGATACCGCTTTAAAAACTGCTGACGCAGGATATCTCACCCGTCGTTTAGTGGATGTATCGCATGATGTTATTATTACCGAAGAAGATTGCGGTACTTTGAGAGGTATGGTTATTAGCGCTTTAAAGAAAAATGAAGAAATAGTAGAAACTTTGGCTGACAGATTATTAGGCCGTGTTACTCTCCACGACGTTTACAACCCTCTTACCGGTGAAATTATTGTAAAAGCTGGAGAAGAGTTGAACGAAGAGTATTGCCATAAAATTGCCGAATCGCCTATAGAAGAAGTAGAAATTAGATCTGTACCTACCTGCGAAGCAAAAGTGGGGGTTTGCCAAAAATGCTACGGAAGAAACTTGGCAACCGGAAAAATGGTTCAAATGGGTGAGGCAGTAGGTATTATTGCCGCTCAGTCTATTGGAGAACCCGGTACACAGCTTACCCTCCGTACTTTCCACGTTGGAGGAGTGGCCGGTAATGTAGCTGCCAATAGCAAAATTGAAGCAAAATTCGACGGAGTTCTTAGTATTGATGAACTCCGATGCTTGAATAAAATTGATGAATCCGGAAATCATTTTTATAAAGTTATCGGAAGATCTGCTGAAATGAAAATCATTGACCTGAAAACTGGTGTCGCCCTATCTTCTGCAAATATCCCATACTCATCAAATCTATTCTATAAACATGGGGACCACGTTAAAAAAGGAGATGTTATTGCAGAATGGGACCCCTATAATGCACTTATCCTTTCAGATGTACCAGGTATTATTGAATTTCAAGATATTATTGAAGGAATAACTTATAGGGTTGAAATTGACGAACAAACAAACATTCGTGATAAAGTAATAATTGACAGTCGTATGAAAGTACGAAACCCTTCAATTATTATTTTAGACGAAGAAGGAGAAGTTGTCAAAACTTTCGATATTCCTGTTGGAGCAAGACTTGCAGTAGATGTAGGGCAAATAATTGACTCCGGAGATATTCTTGTTAAGATCCCTCGTGCATTCGGAAAATCAGGAGATATTACCGGAGGACTACCCCGTGTTACTGAGTTGTTTGAAGCACGTAATCCCTCTGACCCCGCCATCGTTTCAGAAGTGGATGGAATTGTTCAGTTCGATAAAAAATTAAAAAGAGGAAACCGCTCTATTAGAGTTATTCCTAAAGCAGGAGAAGAAAAAAATTATCTTATTCCTACTTCAAAACAAATATTAGTACAAGACAATGACTATGTTAAAGCAGGAACACCCCTTTCTGAAGGAGTCTTAACACCCGCAGATATCTTGAACATAAAAGGACCTATGAAAGTTCAGGAATATATTGTGAATGAAATCCAAGAAGTATATCGTTTACAAGGAGTAAAAATTAATGATAAACACTTCGAAGTAATTGTTCGACAAATGATGCGTAAAATGGAAATTGATGACCCTGGGGATACCAAATTCTTGCAAGGCGAATTAGTCAATAAAATTGACTTTCAGGAAGAAAACGATATGATTTGGGAAAAGAAAGTGGTGATTGATGGAGGAGACTCCTACGATTTTCATAAAGGACAAATCATAAATGCAAAACGACTTAGAGATGTTAATTCTACCTTGAAACGTAAAGACTTGCGTTTGGTTGAAGTACGTGATGCTCATCCTGCTACCGGACGGCCTGTTTTACAAGGTATTACACGTGCCTCCCTGCAAACACGAAGCTTTATTTCTGCAGCATCATTCCAAGAAACTACAAAAGTATTGACCGACGCTGCTATAAATGCTAAAACAGATAGTTTATCCGGTATGAAAGAAAATGTAATCGTGGGACACCTTATTCCGGCAGGAACAGGATTGAAAAATTACCAAAATATTCAGGTTAGTTCAAAAGAAGAATATGAAACACTAATGGCTTCAAAATTATAGATTATGCAACAACAAGAACAAAAAATTGACATCCATTTGAGTGAAGAGATTGCTCAAGGTGTTTACTCAAATTTAGCGATTATTACTCATTCTCATGCAGAGTTTATTTTGGATTTTGTTTCGCTTATGCCCGGAATCCCAAAAGGAACAGTTCGCTCGCGTATTATTTTAACCCCACAAAATGCTAAACGCTTACTATTTGCTTTGCAAGATAATATGCAAAAATTTGAAGCAAAAAATGGGAAAATTGTGAACACAAATCAAGATGTAATACCTATTTTGGGAAATACCGGAGGTAAAGCATAATCTTTTTGTAATAATCCGCAACATCATATTGAGAATTGCTGACTTAATCTCTTTTTTAAGAAATTAACGACTCATTCGCATTTCCCTATCTTATTATGATAATTAATTTCTACTGAAAAACTCCTTTCTCTAGATTAATAGAAAATTGTATAAAAATAAATAGTTGCAACTTCTAATAAAACATATTCTTTATTTGCTACTTTTGCCAATCTTTATTTTAATATTAATTAAATCTTACTTTTATGAAATTTATTAAATTTATTCTGACTACTATCTTTATTTTATGTTGCTTCACGGGTTTTTCTCAAGCAAAAAAGAAAGCAAACAAAGATACCCAAGATTTTCGCTATGACATTGAGTGCGCAGGTACAGGAGCGCAAGGTTTCTATTTAGTTAATGTATGGACCTATTCCAAAAAACCTGCGGTAGCGTTTGAACAATCCAAAAAAAATGCAGTTCACGGTGTCCTTTTTAAAGGATTTGGAAGTAACTCTATAGCCGGTTGTACCTCTCAAAGACCCATAGCAGCAAATCCTACCGTGGAACAGGAACAAGCCGATTTTTTTAAAAAATTCTTTAGCAATGGCGGTGATTATATGAAATATGTGACAAATTCAGGTCCAATTAATCAAAAAACACTGAAAGTGGGAAAAGAATATAAAGTAGGCGTTGTGGTCTCAGTTGCTAAAGAACAATTAAGAAAAGACCTAGAGGCTGCAGGTATTATTAAAGGTTTATCATCTGGATTCTAATTATTTATTTGTTATGAAAAAATTTATTTTTATTTTTTGTTGCTCTGTTCTCGCATTATTTTTCTCCTGTAATACCAGCAATAAATTAGGAGGATATTACTCTTATGAAACAGAATGCCTTGGAACAGAATTAGATGGTTCTTATACTTTGCGTGCATGGGGGGTAGGAAGAAGCCAAGTAGATGCTATGGAACAAGCTCGCAAAAATGCAGTTAGAGACGTTATTTTTAAAGGAATTACTAAAGGTAAATCCGAATGCCAAATCAAACCTATACTTATGGAAGTAAATGCCTATGATAAATACAGAGATTATTTTAATAAATTTTTTATAGATAATGGTACTTATAACAAATACGTTAATTATAAAGATAAAAGATTTGGCTCATCTATTAGGCAAAGAACAGGCTCAGAAATTAAATACGGAGTAATCGTTCGTGTTAAATATGCAGAGATAAAAGAAAAATTAATAAACGATAATATATTAAAAACTTTTTAAAACCTTTATTACATGAAAAAAATCTTATTATTTACATTTGTTTCCTTATTGACAATTTGCTTATTCGGTCAAGCTAAAAAACCAACTATTATGGTAGTTCCTTCTGATGTATGGTGTAACAATAATGGTTATATGATGACTTTCAACAACATGGGAACAACGCAAAAAATTCCTAACTATAAAGAAGCTCTACAATCAGACCCCGACCTTTTGTTGGTCATATCTACTATTAACAATATGATGGTAGACAGAGGTTTCCCTCTTAAAAATTTGGAGTCTGTATTGAAATCTATTGAGCAACGGGCTGCCGAAGACCAAATGACTACCAGCAAAGCAGGTGCCGAATTGGCTGAAAGCCCATTAGATAGGTTGAAAAGAACAGCTAAAGCAGATATTATTGTTCAATTAACATGGACAGTGAATACAACAGGCCCTAAAAAATCAATTACTTTTAACTTACAAGGATTAGATGCATATACCGACAAGCAAGTAGCCGGAGCAACAGGTACAGGAGCGCCTTCTTTTTCTGCAGAAGTACCCGTACTCTTAGAAGAAGCAGTGATTTCACATATTGATAACTTTAATGCAAGGCTGCAAGCACATTTCGAAGACTTATTTACTAATGGAAGAGAAACAAGAGTTGATATCAGAATATTTGATAATGGGTCTGGAATTGACCTAGAAACAGAATACGGTGGTTATGAACTAACTGAAATTATTGATAATTGGATGTACGAAAACACAGTGTCAGGAAGATATAACAAAACAGACGCATCACCTAATTTTATCTTTTTCGAACAAGTGAGAATCCCCCTCTATAATCCAAAAGGACAACCCATGGATACAGAAGCTTTTGTGAGAGAACTTATGCGCTTCCTAAAAGCACAATATAATCTTACATCAAAAGTGATGACAAGAGGACTAGGAAATGCCGTCTTAGTTATCGGCGAAAAATAACTTTGTGATTAATTTATTAAAATTATGATAATTATGAAGAAAAAAACACTCTCTTTTGCAATCATCTTTGCATTAATTATGCTCCCCGTTTGGCTTCAAGCTCAAACAAAGAATGATCCCGGTTCTATCGTATTAACCGTTCTTGTTCCTGAAGGAATTGATGGTTTCCCTGATGCTGCTAAAATTGTATTATCCAATAAACTAACCCAAATTGCAGTAGCTAATGGTGTATCTGCTTTTGAAGGGTATGGTAGATTTTTTATTACGGCTGTTCCTTCTATTGTAACAAGAGACATTGTTCCCGGACCCCCACAGCAAATTGCTCAAAATATGGATATTACTTTCTACATCGCTGACTATTTCGACCAAAAGATTTTTGCCAGCACAAGTATCAGTTGTAAAGGCGTTGGAACTAATGAAAATAAAGCTTATATTGATGCTATTAAAAATGTGAGTCCAAACTCTCCAAAACTTAATGAATTGGTAGAAAAGGGAAAACAAAAAATTATTGAGTATTATGAATCTCAATGCGACAATATTATCAAAAAAGCAAAAAGTTTAGCAGGGCAAAAAGGATTTGAAGAAGCTATCTATCTCTTAACATCTATTCCTGAAGCAGTTCCCGATTGCTTCACAAAGGCGTTGGCTGAAACTCAAATTATTTACCAAAAATATATCGATTACTTATGTGAGGTAAATTTTGCTAAAGCAAGAAGTGCATGGGCCGCAGAACAAAATTCTGATGGAGCACATAAAGCCGGCGAATTTCTAAGTTACATATATCCCGACGCGGGTTGCTATGGAGAAGCAAATAAACTCTATCTTGAAATTAAAAGTAAAGTATTGGATGATTGGAAGTTCGTTATGAAAATTTATCAAGATGGGGTGGACCTTGAATCGCAACGGATTAGTGCATGGCGTGATGTTGGTATTGCTTTCGGTGAAAACCAACAACCGGAAACCAACCATATTAATTGGATCGTGCGTTGAACCATTTATGTTGTATTATAAAAAGTAAATAATGAAAAATATCTTTTTGATTTTTTTTGCAATCTTGTTTTGTGTGCCAATTGTTGCCCAAAAAAAAGAAATAGAAGAACCAAACTATAGACGTAGTTCTTTACATTTGGTTTTAGTTACTACTGACGATCCTATTTTAAAAGAAACTGAGGTCATGAAAGCATGGGATAAATATCCATTTCCTGACAAATATAATCAACATAGTGTTGAATTAAAAAAGTTTGCAGCAGGAAAACCAGGAGTATCTTTCTTTGAGTTTGCAACACAATATGTTAAAGGAAATAGCTCGTTGCCTACAACAATCCGTGAATTAAAAAAATTACAACAATTTGATACTGACGAAGAAGCCTATATAAAGGCTATGATTGATAGGATTTCTAATAAAATTAGAGAAGAAAAATTAGCGCACAAATTATTGGAAAAATGGTTTAACATAAATCCGGATGGTACGTACAGTATGGATTTGATTCAAAATCGAGGATGCTATAATGCTACTGAAATGCAAGCGCTTGAAGCATCTTATACCCTAAGAGGAAGAGCCATTTTGGAAGATGCCGGAGAAGAGTTGATCGGAAATACTTTTGTCGCGTTTTGCAAAATAGATGTCTATGAAAATGAACCTATCGCAAAATTTAAGTTTATGATTGTTAATGCAATAGCTAACTTGACTGAGGGAGGTGAATTGATTAGAACCGCAGGTGAAATAGCTTATTTGGCAGCTAAAGACGGATACTCTGCAAGAACTATGGCAATGCTATATAAATTGAATTGGAACGACTCTATTAAAGCAGAATTTTATAATTGCTGGAAAGATGATACTCATATTGATTATGAAAAATTTCAAATGACCCCCTTTAATATGGTGCTTGTTGGAAATGATATTTCAATAGGTAAAGCTATTGCTCCTTTTGGTATTAATTTTGATGAAAAAAAACTCATAGATCTAACCATTGTTCGTAACATTGATAACCTATTTGCAAAATTGCAAGCTAAATATGAAGTTTTTAAACCAAAATTTCTTGTGTTGACCAATCCTCCACTAACTGCTGAAATGGGTATGAAAGAAGGATTGTCAGGCGGCGAAAAATTTGAACTGTTAGAACAAATTTGGAACACTAAAAAAAATAAACGCGAATATAAGCGTGTTGCTATTGTAAAAGTTGACAAAAAACAAATTTGGGACAATCGTTATTTTGCTGGTGAAGAAAATCCAAAGCAACAAATAGATAAGAAAACCGGAGAACCCATTAAGTCAACTTTGCTAACCAAATTCAAAGGAGCTTACCCGGGCATGTTGTTACGCCAAATTAAATAACAAAAAGATAAGGATGCAAGCTATAGGTGGTTTTATTCAACACTTTTTTGAAAAAAATGGAAAGAGTTCTCTTTTTTTAGAACATCAAGCAATAGAATTATGGGAGAAAGTAGCAGGCGATTTTATTGCCAAACAAACTACAAAAATAACTGCAAAATATGGCGTGCTTTATGTTACTATTCCAAATGCTGCACTCCGTTTTGAAGTTTTTATTAATAGAACCCAAATTGTTGCTAAAATAAATGAAACCCTAAATAGTGATATAATTAAAGGAATCATTGTAAATTAGTAAATAGATAAAATGAGAGAAAAATTTTATCAAGAATTATTACATTTAGCTCCCAATGCCCAATCTGCACGCTTTCTATTGGCAGTAAGCGGAGGAAGAGATTCTATCGTTTTGGCTCACCTTTTTACAAAATGTAACTTGTTTTTTGATATCGCTCACTGCAATTTCCATTTACGTGGAGAAGAATCAGATAAAGAGATGGTTTTTGTTCAAAATATTCCATTCTTGTCTTCTCAAAAAGTTTTTGTTAAAGAATTTGACACTTTTGCTATTCAAAAAAATTCCGGAAAATCTATTGAAATGATTGCGAGAGAATTACGATACCAATGGTTTGAAGAGATTGGTGAAGATTATTATTACTTGGTGACAGCTCATCACGCAAACGATAACGCAGAAACAATCCTCATCAATCTATTGAGAGGTACCGGATTGAGAGGAATGCAAGGAATAGCCCCAAAAAATGGAAAAATAATCAGACCTCTACTGAAGTTTCCAAGTTATTTAATTGAAAAGTATTGCATTGAACAAGATTTAGAATTTTGCCTTGACTCCTCTAATTTAAAAGATGAGTTTTTGAGAAATAAAATTAGACATAACATAATTCCGGAATTGGAAAAAATTAAACCAAATTTTATAGATACTTTTACGAAAAACTGCTCCACCTTTAAACAACAAACTCAATTTTTAGATTCTCAAATCCAACATTATAAAAACCAAATTTGGATTGAAAAAGATAACAGAATAACAATAAATATTGATGCGCTGAAAGATACTCCATTCTACTCAATTATTCTCTTCGAAATATTGAATCCCTTAGGTTTTAATTCTGATGATGTGGAAAATATCTTAAAATCATGCGATTCACATTCAGGAAAAAGATTTTTATCGCATACCTATTCTTTGGTTAAAGATAGAAACTCTCTTGTTATTGAAATGATTGAAGAGAAAAATGAAGATGAAATTATTATTCACTCTATCGAAGAATTTGAGAAATATGGATTTATCATTAAAAAAAAAAGGAATAATTCAAACTTAAATATTACAGCAAATCCTAAACTCATCCTGATTGACGTTGCTAAACTCATTTTTCCATTGTCTATCAGAAGCTGGAAAAAAGGAGATTCATTTTATCCTTTTGGAATGAAAACCAAGAAAAAGCTGAGTAACTTCTTTACTGACTTAAAAATAGATATCTTTAAAAAACAGAAAATCCGTATTCTCTGCTCAAATAATGAAATCGTATGGATTATCAATTATCGTGCAGATAATAGATTCAGAGTAGATGAGCATACGGAGTGGTATTATGAATTGAGAAGCCAAAATCTAGAAGCCATGCCAAAATAATATTTAGTATTCAATAACCATAAATCATTAACCATTAATGTTTGCCTCTATTGCCCTGCTCATTAAGACTCTTCCCGAAAAACCAGGAGTGTACCGGTTTTTGGATGAAAACGGCACTATTATCTACATTGGAAAGGCTAAGTCGTTGAAAAAGAGAGTGGCATCATATTTTACAAAAACAATTAAATTTCCAAAACTGTGTGTTTTAGTGTCCAAAATCAGAGATATTCAGTGTACTGTAGTGGATACCGAGTGGGAGGCTTTGTTGTTGGAAAATAGCATGATTAAGCAATTTCGCCCGCGCTACAATGCAATGCTGAAAGACGACAAAACATATCCTTGGTTGGCGGTAAGCAAGGAGGAGTATCCTCGTTTGTACTATACCCGTAGCCCGAACCCGAAAAGGGAAGAGTTATTTGGCCCCTATTCTTCATTGCGTTTTATGCATACGCTATTAGAAACGCTGAATAGATTGTTCCCTATTCGAACCTGTAGGTTTTTAAAAAAAACTGAACGACCATGCTTGCAGCATCAAATTAAGAAGTGCGCAGCACCATGCGCGGGCGAAATCTCACCTAAAGAATATAGTGATAATATTCAGAAAGTTATTAAAATTATTAAAGGTAATCTTTCGGAAGTTATAAAACAGTTGAAAACAGAAATGATGCTTTTCGCAGAGATGTGGGAATTTGAAAAAGCTCAACTTATTAAGGAACGATTGGAAATATTAGAATCCTATCGCGGAAAATCAATTGTAGTAAATCCCGAAATATCAAACTGCGATGTGTTTTCTTTGGCTGAGGAAGAAAACATTGCTTTTGTTAACTTTATGAGAATCGTTGAAGGTTCTATTATTCAAGCATTTTCTATAGAGATACAAAACAACTTAGAAAACAGTATGGAGGAATTGTTGTTGATGGCAATGGCGGAAGTAGAAAAACGATTCGGACCTCTTTCGCAAGAAGTAATTATCCCATTCTGCCTTGGTATACAAAAAGAGAAAACTGTTTTTACGATTCCTTTGCGTGGTGATAAGAAAAAATTATTGGATCTTTCTCTGAAAAATGCCAAAATCTCCCTGATAGAAAAACAGAAAAGAGTTGAAATTGCAGACTCTGAAAGGCACCAAAACAGAGTACTTCTTGCTTTAAAGAAAGATTTAGGAATGAAACAGTTGCCCAAAACAATTGAGTGCTTTGATAATTCAAACACACAGGGCGATGAGCCGGTTGCTGCAATGGTACTTTTTAAAAACGGAAAACCTCTCAAAAGTGAGTATAGACATTACAATATTAAAACAGTAGTTGGCCCTGACGATTTTGCCTCTATGTATGAAGTTATTAAACGTAGATATGGTAGATTGATAGATGAAGAAAAATTGCTCCCCGATTTGATTATTATTGATGGCGGCAAAGGGCAACTTAGCGCTGCCTATAAGGCATTAAAAGAATTGAACATACAAGATAAAGTGATGATGATTGGCATTGCCAAAAGGTTAGAAGATATTTACAAGGTAGGCGAAAGATTACCGATATTTATAGACAAAAAATCTGAAACCCAAAAGTTGTTGCAACATATTCGAAATGAAGTACATCAATTTTGCATTTCGCACCACCGCAAACGTCGCTCCCGTAAAAGTATCAATTCCGAGTTAGATAATATTAAAGGTATTGGAAAAGTTACAAAAGAGAAATTATTAAAACACTTTAAAAGTGTCTCCAAAATAAAAACTGCAAGCTATGAAGAACTTGCCGAACTACTTGGAGAAACTAAAGCAAAATGGATGAGGTTTGAAAGGTAAAAAGTAGTAATAGTTTTAACCATTAATCTAAGACCTTTAAAATGGTATTGGATAAAGAATTATCTTTTTTTTGAACATTGCTTTTTTTACCAAAGAATCCTTGAAATTGGAAAGATACTCAATACGTTTTTGTTGCTGTAATATAATCTGTGCCATCTTTTTTTCTTCCGAAAAATTTGAAGTTTGTAATTGTTGTTTTTTATCCAAAATTAATACCAAATAACGAAATCCATCTTTCACAAAATCAAATTTTGAGTTTGGCTCAGTATTCTCCTTGTTTGAAAAAGAAAAAGGTAATTCATTCTCTATAAAATCAGTGTAAAACCAATGATCGTCGTTTAAATAATACTCAATAGAGTCTGCACAAATCAACTCAAGTTGAGAAATTGCTTTTACTCTATCTGTCTCTTCAAAAAACAAGCCTTTTATTTTATTATAAATTTTGGATCGATTTGAAAGTTTAATAAAGTTCAATTTTACCATTTCTCTATATTCTTGTACTTCAGTTTCTTTTGTGTCGTTCATGAAATCGGTAACCTCAAAAGAAAAAACAGAGAATGCACTTGAATCTCCGCAAATTTTTTTTAGGTACTCATCAATCAGAAGCTTTTCTTTATATTGGTCTATCTGTTTTGTGAAATCTTGCTCCTCTTGCGATAATAATTTCTTTGCATTTGCTAGTAAAGTTTGGTGTAAAACCCACTCTTCAATATATTGCTCCATAAACTGCAAAGAATCTTCTTTGGAATCAGTATATGGAATTTTTGCTATTACTTCAGATAAATATAGCTTATGATGAAATGCTTCGGCAACAATGGGGTTGTTAATTTGCCTGCAATTGATAAATAATCCAAAAAGAAGTATTAAGACAGGAAATATTTTTCTCACTTCTTTTTCAAAATAGATTCAAATAATTCTTCATTAATCCAAACAGGATATTTTTCTTTCAATCTTGTCAACCATTCATTTTCCAACTCATTTTGATACTCTGTAATAACAGCTGATCTAATATCATGCAACGACTTCGGATTTCCTTCATTGTCTAAGTAGTTAAATTTTACTTTTTCATAAAATTCTTCAATTTTCAAACTATCTTTTAAAGATTCGCTCCAAACTTTCTCATTATTCATCTCAAATAAAATCATCCCTTGATGATATTCCTTTATTAGTTCTTTGTATTCTGGATATTTATTTTCTAAATTGAAAAATTCATATTTAAGAATATTATCATTGATAAAACTTTCAAATTGTTTAGTTAGAAAAGAAGTAACCTGTTGGGATAGTTCAATATCCTGAAACCTATCCAAAAAAGCAATAAAGTCTTTTATAGTGAGAGTTTGTCCAGCGTAAATAGCAACGGGTTTAAGATTATCAATACCTGAAATAAGCAATAGATCCGTTGAAGGAGGTAATTTGTCTTGGGATTTTAATTTTTTTAATAAAAAATTGATTGCTTCTTTTTTGCCTTTTTCTGAATAATTATACTCTTTTTTTAATTTTTCTATTAAAGACTCCACACTTTTAGAAGAACGTGCATCACGTTGCACTTTTGAGATAATGCTATATTTTTGTTCTTCATCATTAATTTCAGACATTGTCAGCTCATTAAGTTTAATAATATGCCAACCGACTACAGATGAGAAAGGTTTTGAGATTTCACCCTTATCTAATAAAAGGCATTGCTTAACGAAATCTCCGGGGCGAAGTTTTGGGGGGAACGCATCAATCTTTCCACCGGTTACTTTCGAAGCCGGATCATCAGTATAAGCTTCAGCAATAGTCGCAAAATCTTCACCATTATTAAGTTTTTCAGCAATTTGAACTAATTTTTCCTGCACGCTCGGACTCACCCTTCCGAAACGAGCGGCAGTATCTAATAATAAAATTTGAGAAATGCTTATTTTAGAAACCAAAGGTTGCTTATCTTGCACCCAAACAATATGGTATCCAAATTGAGAGCGAATGGGCATTGAAATATTGCCTACCGGAGTTTGATATGCAGCAGATTCAAAAGGATATATCAAATCGAAAACAGTAAAATACCCCAAATCTCCTTTATTCCCAAATTGAATTTTCCCATTGGAACCTACTTCATCTCTTGCCGACGGATCCTCAGAAAATTCAACTGCAGCCTGAGGAAAAGTTAGAGTTCCAGCTAAGATTTTTTTTCTAATATCCATTATTTTTTGATAGGCAATCATGCTGTCTTTTGGAGAAGCATCATATGCACACATTATCAAAATATGGGAAGAGCGAACCATAAGTTTGCTCCTATCTATCGCCTCCTTAACAAGCTGCTCTGTTACTTCTTTGTCTATTAAATATTGCTGGGCCGACTGTAGACGATAGGATTCTAACTCTTTTAGAAAAGTAGGTATCGTATCAATTTGAGTATCAATACCATCTCTTACTTTTAGTTTGAAACTAATAAACAAATCCATATAGTCTCTTAATTCACTTGGAGATGTTTTTTCTAAAGAATTATTTTTACAATAAGTGTTAATAAATTCAGTTAAAGTAATGGAATCATCACCTACAGTAAATAAAATTTCACTCTTATTCTGTGCATAAACGATGAATAAAAACACTGATAAACAGAGAGATAAAATAGAT
>JAITUN010000036.1 GCA_031286285.1 Bacteroidales bacterium
GTAGTGAAAATGTAACCTTAAAGTCAAATCAAACTAACAACAAAAACCTTGCACCATTTTACTCGTTTTTCTAAAAAACTATTCAGCACCATCATCTTTCTTTTCTTTATTTGGTTGATGTTTTTCTGCACCTTTATGCTGTGAAAATATCCGCAAGAATGGATTTTGTGGCTTTTAGAGCAATTGAATCTCTATTTGGCAACGATTATTCCGTCTGGTTTGTTGCACGATTTTATCAGTAACGGTGTAGTGAATGGGGTAGGGAACGTACTCTCTTTTTTGCCCAATATATTGATCCTCTTTTTCTTTATGTATATGTTTGAAGAGAGCGGGTACCTTACTCATGTGGCAGCGTTATTAGACAATCTGATGCATAAAATAGGGTTGCATGGCAATTCTGCAGTACCGTTACTCATGGGGTTCGGCTGCAACGTGCCGGCAATATTGGCAACTAAATCAATCCCAGACACTAAACGCAGAATTTTGACAATGCTACTCATCCCTTTTATGTCGTGCAGCGCCCGGCTTCCCATTTTGGTCCTTTTAGTAGGTACTTTTTTTCCAAAACACCCGATACTTATCATTTTCGGGCTTTATGGGCTCACCATAGCCATGGCAATTCTTACCGCTTTTTTCTTAGACAGAGTGTTTTTTAAAACAGAAATGGATTTAACCCCTGTGGATGTTTTGCCATTACAACAACCAAAACTCAAAAGAGTATTGAAATCTACTTGGGATGCCGGATATGAATACCTGAAGAAAATTGGTACTGTTGTACTTATCGCTATGATGGCAATCTGGTTTCTAAGCCACTTCCCTCTTTCAGTAGAGGATCCGTTTCTACCGGAGGGAGAAATCTCTCTCAGTTCGGCTGAGGTTCCACCTCAATCGCAATATACCGAAAATACCTACTTAGCCCGTTTCGGACATTTTATCGAGCCGGCGTTGCGCCCGTTGGGGTTTGATTGGAAGTTGAGCGTTTGTTTAACCACCGGATTGGCTGCCAAAGAGTTCATTGTGGGTACTATGGCTATTTTGTATAATACCAACCACGAAGAAACCCAAATAGGAACATCGCTCCAAAAAAACAACCTCTTTACTACACCTGTTGTGTTGTCGTTTTTAGTATTTGCCATGTTATACATGCCTTGCATTGCAACCATCTTTATTATTAAAAGAGAGAGCGGAACATGGAAATGGGCGCTCTTCTCCGTAGGCTATTCCATTGCGCTGGCTTGGGGAGCGGCGTTTGCTGTTTTTCGGTTAGCAACATTAATACTATGATATAAATAAGTGGGCATGTTGACCATGCCCATACAACTATTTTTTTATGAAAAAACAAGACATTTACATTTTACTCGGAGTAATCTTATTTTTTACTCCTTTTTTTATTTTTAAAGATGTTTACCAATGTTATGAATATGCAAACCATCACTATTCATTGCTAATGGCTTTTATCAAATTTGCTGTTTTGGCAACTTTCGGAGAGGTATTGGGTTTGCGCATTAGAACAGGTAAATACAACATGCCCAATTTTGGCATTCTACCGCGTGCTGTAGTTTGGGGATTTCTCGGAGTCTGGATCGCAATTGCCATGGGTGTTTTCAGAAATGGCGTGCCTGCATATTTAGACAGATTTCAAGCGCTACAAGGAATAAATGCTGCTATGATAGCTAATTTCTCTTTTTTAAAACTGTTCGGCGCATTTTGTGTCAGCGTGATGATGAACACCTCCTTTGCACCCGTTTTTATGACGTTACACAAAATTACCGACACTCACATTATGCAAACCGGCGGCAGTTTAGTCGGGTTTTTTACCAAAAAAATACCCTTTACAGAGACCATCGCCTCCATAAATTGGAAAGTGCAGTGGGGATTTGTTTTCAAAAAAACGATTCCACTGTTTTGGATACCGGCGCACACACTCACTTTCATATTGCCCCAAAACTTTCAGGTACTCTTTGCAGCACTTCTTGGGGTTTGCCTTGGGGTGATTTTATCCATTGCGGCAAGAAAATAGTTAGTTGCCAGTTTTGTGGAAAATTTTCCCGAAAACAGTTAGAAAAGTAATGTGAAAATTGGAATGCTGAAACTTCTAAATTGGGGCTTAACCAATTATTATTGATTTTGAAATATATCGGATAAAATATTATTTTTGCATTTTTAAATAAATTTTTGATGACAAAAGATGACAAAGTAACACACTGGGTTAGATTATCGGATGAAAATCTGCAAGTAGCAACAGATTTGCTAAGGTCAAAACATTTGCTTCAAACAGGGTTTTTCTGTCATTTGACCATTGAAACTATTTTCAAAGCATACTTTACACAGTTAAAAAATGAACTTCCTCCTTATATTCATAAATTAGCACGATTAGCAGAATTAGCAGGCTTCTACGATGATATGAGTGATACACAAAAAGATTTTATTTATAAACTTGATCCTTTTAATATTGAGGCGCGCTATCCTGAATATAAAAATATGTTAGCTGGATCGCTAAATATTCAAATATGCGAAAATTTATTACAACAAACACAAGAAATACAATTATGGATAAAAGAGAAGATATTATTGGCAAAGTAAAGCAGTACAAGCAATTGGTTTATAGCAGCAATCTTTTAAAAGATATTGAACAGGTATATCTTTTCGGTTCTTTTGCAAATGGCGTACCCAATAATAATAGCGATATTGATGTGGCTTTTGTGGTAAAGAACATTGAAGGGAATTTTTTTGATATTATCCCCCCAATCAACCGCTTAACAGAAAAAGTTGATTTTCGGATAGAACCGCATGTGGTTGCTCGTGATACCGATTATACCGGTTTTCTTGATGAAATTCAACGAACAGGAATATTAGTTAGCTGAATATAAATAAATTAAAACAAAAGGGTACGATAATGTGAATATGGAAATATAGGGGCGGATAATCATCCGCTTTTTTTTATTTTCCTGCCCCCTTGGGGGCGGGTAAGAGTTGGCTTGGCGAACAAAGTTCGCGAGGCATAGCAACTCTTGGGTGAGGGTATAAAGTGTATATGAAACGGATATCGGAACAAACCGGCGCTTAACTTGGGTTTGGCAAGATGGCGGCATTACTTTCGTTGGACAAAATTTGCTATTTTTGCCGCTGGTTGCTTCGTGGAAAAGTGTGTGAGAGCCGCCACCTCGCGAAGCCCTATTCCGTTGCCTGCAATGGCGGGACAGTGATAGCACAAAAAAAGGAACAAAAAAGGAAATAAATTAAAATGTTTTGTTTATATCAAAAGTTTACGCATTTTTGTAGAAAATTTAGTTTATAAACAAAACAATTAACAATTAAACCTTAAACCACTATGAAATTACTTATCCTCTTTATAATAACCGCATACACGCTGTTGCTTTTTTTTGTATCGTGGTTAACCTCAAGAAAAGCCAATAATGATACCTATTTTCGCGGGAATCGGAAATCGCCATGGTTTGTGGTGGCTTATGGGATGATTGGCGCTTCATTGTCGGGCGTTACCTTTATGTCGGTGCCCGGTGATGTGATCAATACGCAGCTAACTTACTATGGCGTAGTACTCGGCTATATTCTTGGCTATTTGGTAATTGCGTATCTTTTGTTGCCAATCTATTACAAACTAAATTTAACCTCCATCTATCAATTTTTGGGTTCGCGTTTTGGTATTGAAGGACAAAAAACAGGCTCGCTCTTATTCATTATTTCGCGGTTAATAGGCTCTGCCTTACGAATGTATTTAGTAATTTTTGTGCTGCAACTCTTTCTGTTCGACAGTTGGGGAATCCCGATGTGGGGAACATCTATCATCATGATTTTCACTATTTTTCTTTATACGTTTAGAGGCGGAATTAAAACGGTGGTCTGGACTGATACCCTGCAAACCACTTTCTTTTTGGTGGCGCTTGGAATTACTGTTTATATCATTTTTAAGGATATCAACATGTCGTTTGGAGAACTCTTTTCCTCTATGCAAACCTCCGGATATACCAAAATGTTTGTTACAGATTGGCGGGCGCATAACTATTTTTTGAAACATCTGTTTGGCGGGATGTTTATTACTATTGCCATGACCGGCTTGGATCAGGATATGATGCAGAAAAATTTGACCTGCAAAAATTTGAAAGACGCACAAAAAAACATGATGTCGTTTACCGGTATTTTGGTAATTGTGAATGCTCTCTTCCTGATGATGGGAGGATTACTATTGATGTATGCCCAACAAAAAGGGATAAACCTTTCGGGCATTATAAGCGATCAGATCTATCCTTTTTTAGCGCTCAACAACTTGGGCATTATTGCAGCCGTTTTTTTTGTAATAGGTTTGATTGCAGCCGGCTATTCCAGTGCGGACGGCACTTTTGCCGCGCTTACCACCAGCTTTTGTTTCGATATCTTAAATATGGAAAGATGGACTACCTCCGAAAAACAGCGGACGCTTGTAAGAAGATTAACGCATATTCTGATGTCGCTGCTCTTTTTGGGCGTTATCATTGTTTTCGGCAACTATCATAATGATGCGTTGATTCGTATCATTTTCATGGTAGCCGGCTATACCTACGGACCTATCCTGGGATTGTTTGCCTTTGGAATCTTTACCAAAAGAGAACTCAAAACCAAATGGCTCATTCCACTTTTTGCCATACTCATGCCGGTTTTAGTCTTTTTTCTTGCTAAATATTCAACAGTATTGCTGGGAGGGTACAAGTTTGGGTTTGAGATATTGATTTTGAATGGTGGGCTGATGTTTTTGGGGTTAATGGCTGTCTCTAAGAACTTTAAAGGAAAGTGAGTACTATTTCTCTTTCTTTGCGAAACAAAACAATTATGATTTTCTAACATAAAAAACTATTTTTGCCACCTAAAAAATACAAAGTGAAATGGTTTAAGAAAAAGAATCGTGTCTTGCCGGAGGAGCACGTCTGCCGTAATTGTGGCGCACAAACGGTGGGCAAATATTGTCACAATTGTGGGCAAAATATCTTTACCGGCTCTGAGCAACCCATCTTTCATCTTTTTGGTCAGATGTTGGAAAATGCCTTTGCCCTTGATGCGAAAGCCCCTCGCACCCTGTTTTTTTTGATGTTTCGTCCGGGATTTTTATCAGCCGAGTACCGTGCAGGCAGAATTAACAGATATGTACATCCGGTAAAACTGTTCTGGATGTCCACACTCATTTTCTTTGCGCTTTTGATTTTCCAAATTACTAATTCTAAAAATAATGATAAAGATATTATTTCTGTTAAATCCAATGAGACAGTTCAATCCAATGACACTGTTCAATCTAACGAGACTGCACAACAGAGAAATATCAATTTTTCATTTTCCTCTTCCAAAACGTCATCTCTTTCAATAAATATGGATGATCCTGAAACAATAAAACAAAAAAGTGATGAAACCATGAATATATTGATCAATGCGTTGTCAAAATATGCTCCTTATATTACTTTTCTGTTTATCCCCATTTTCGCCTTGATGCTTGTGCTTTTCTTTTGGCGTAAAAAGTATTACTATGTTTCTCATCTCACATTTACGGTGCATTTCCATACTTTTTTATGGATTTTTTGGAGTTTGTTGATGCTTATTAATATTTTAACTCATAATTGGGAATTTCCGGACTGGCTTGCAACGCTGCTCTTTTTCATACCGGGGATCTATTTCGCTGTCGCGCTTCATCGCTATTATCAAACAAAAACACGGTGGCAGGCAATTTGGAAAGCCATTCTTATTTCGTTTTTCTATTTTGTATTAATTCTCACAGTTACTGTTTTTCTGCTGTTGTGGATGCTTAAAAAAACAGAAATATTTTCTGACTCGCTGTGAATTGACGAAATAACGAAATGAATTTCGTTAAAATAATCTATTTATCGAATCGCATTTCGTTAAAAATGCTATTTTTGTAAAATTTTTCTATACAATGGAACAGACAATAATAAATCAAAATCCGCATTGGTCAGGGAAAAAATACTCAAACTTGCAATCAAGAGCAGTACAAGTGAAAAGATAAAATATCTATTTTTAGATGAAATACAATAGGCGCTGTTTTTTCTTATAAAAGTTTGGGAACAGCAGTCGGAACAAATGAAAATAATGCAAAAAAATATATTAATATATTGAATGATAGTTATATAATTAATGATATTTCAAATTTTGCTTTTTCGTTGAAAGAAAATGTTCGTAATACTCACAAATTATATGTTGCTGATAATGGAATTATTAATGCTGTTTCATACCGTTTTTGGGACAATAAAGCGAAACTTTTTGAGAATTTTGTGTTCAATGAATTACAAAAACAACACTACAATGAGATTACTTTTGCCGGAAACAATGGTGAGTGTGATTTTGTTGTAAAAAAAAGATTTGAGTACCAGTCAATTCAGATTTGTTATGAACTTACCTCTGAAAACAGTAAAAGAGAATTTGCCGGTTTCAACACTATTAAAGATGAGGTAAAAATAAGCAAAAAAACAATCATTACCTACAATCAAGAAATGCAAAACGATGACATAGAAATTGTTCCTGCTTGGAAATACTTTTTTAGGAATTAATTTATTGTAATTAGTATTCTGTTCACAGAAAACCTATTTTTGCACCGCTTTATAAAACAAACTAAACTATGCTTTTCAAAATCGAAAACCTAGAAATCATTGACGCCGGCGCCGAAGGCAAATCTGTGGGCAAAAAAGATGGGCTTACGGTGTTTGTTCCCTTTGCTGTTCCGGGAGATATCGTTGATGTGGAAGTATTTAAAAAGAAAAAAGGATATGCAGAGGCGCGTATCGTTAGCATCAAAACTAAGTCGCAACACAGAGTTGAACAAGAATGTGCACATTTTGGATTGTGCGGTGGCTGCAAATGGCAAATCTTAGATTATGAAACCCAACTGAAGTACAAGCAAAAACAGGTTGAAGACGCTTTTCACCATTTGGGGAAGTTTGAGTTTTCTACAATCTTGCCCATTATCCCTTCAAAAAATCGGTATGCGTATCGTAATAAATTGGAATTCACCTTTTCTCATCTGCGCTGGTTGGATGATGAAGATATGCTCATGCGAAACATAGGAAATAAATTGGAAACAAACGGTTTAGGTTTTCATATTCCGGGAAAATTTGATAAGGTTCTGAACATCAATAATTGCTTACTGCAAGCAGAACCAAGCAACGAGATAAGAAACAGCATAAGAACATTTGCCATTGAACATAATATCTCTTTTTATAACATCCGAAACCATGAAGGAATATTACGAAATTTAATCATCAGAAATAATAAAAAAAATGAAATGATGTTAATTCTTTCTTTAACGGAAATGAATAACAAAACAAAACTACTATTAGATTTTTTGGTGGTTCAATTTCCTCAAATCACTTCTCTGTTTTATGTGCTTAACACAAAACTAAATGATTCCATTTCAGATTTAGAACCTGTTTTGTACTCAGGAGCGCCATTTATTTCAGAAACTTTGGATGGAATACGCTATAAAATTGGTCCCTTATCCTTTTTCCAAACCAACAGTTTACAAGCATTGGAGCTTTTCAATGTGGCAAGAGAGTTTGCCCAACTCACTCCAAAAGATATTGTGTATGACCTTTATACTGGCACAGGTACCATCGCCCTTTTTGTTGCTAAGTATGCACAAAAAGTGGTAGGAATTGAGTATGCAGAGGCTGCGATAGAGGATGCCAAATACAACGCCCTACAAAATGGCATTCACAATACCGTTTTTTTTTCCGGCGATATTAAAGAGGTATTAAACGAAAACTGCACAAAACGTAACGGAAAACCGGATATAGTGATTACAGACCCTCCCCGCGCCGGAATGCACTCCGATGTTGTATTACGACTATTAGAGATGGAAGCTCCTAGAATGGTTTACATAAGTTGCAATCCAGCTACTCAAGCTCGTGACCTTACAGAATTATCAACGAAGTACTTTATCGAAAAGGTACAGCCGGTGGATATGTTTCCACATACGCATCATGTGGAGAATGTGGTGGGGATGAGGTTGAAAACTTGAAAGAGTGGCTCATTCTTTCTTACTTGAGCGGAAAACGGGATTCGAACCCGCGACCCTCAGCTTGGGAAGCTGATGCTCTACCAACTGAGCTACTTCCGCGAATAACGTTGCAAAAATATATTATTTACTGAATTGCTAAATTCGGATATTTTATCCGTCTGTGCGTGATAAAGAATTTTGTTTTTCTTTGCACCTAAATAAATATTTGTAATAATTTCTACTCTTTTAACAAAATATTACTTATCTATTATGCAAACCCTTTATAAAAATATCCGTATTGTTGATGACACCCAAGATTTTATAGGGTGTGTTTTGGTAGAAAACGGAATTATCACAAAAGTAGCCGAACTTATTGATGAGCCAGCCTACGAAATTCTCCCAGCTTATGGTCTGTTTAATGCCAATTTAATTGTGCGTGATTTTACGGGTGCAAATGTGGTACTAATGCCTGCTTTTACTGATCTGCATTCTCATTTTCGAGACCCAGGTTATACTTATAAAGAAGATATGAGAACAGGTTGTGCTGCCGCTCTCAAAGGTGGTTATACCGCAGTAAATCTGATGCCCAACACAAATCCGGTCTGTAGTTCATCAGAACAAGTACGCGAAATTGAAAAACTCGCCCAAAAAGTATCTGATATTAAAGTAAATCAAACGTTAAGTATGACCAAAGATTTGGATGGGATAGATATTGAGCATCTGAAATCATTGAAAAAAAATGAAATACTTTTTGTTTCTGATGATGGAAAAGGGGTTCAGAGCGAAGAAATTATGAAACAGATTTTTGAGATATGTATAGAAAAGAACATAACGGTACTTTCTCATGCAGAAGATGAAAAATACAGCACAACAGATATGCGAAAAGCAGAGAATGAGATGACCGAGCGCGATATTCGATTGTTTAAAGAGGTTAAAGGAAAAAGGAGAAAAGAGAGGTTTCTCGCTTCGTTCGAAATGACAAGTGAAATAAAGAAAGCAGACAGAGGTAGTGGATTACATTTTTGCCATGTGAGTACGAAAGAAGCCATAGAAATGATAGAAAAGGCGCAGGATGATGGGTGTAACATTACATGTGAAGTTACTCCTCATCATATTTTTGCTACCGATGAGGCGGCAAACCACTATCGTGTAAATCCCCCATTAAGAGAACAAGAAGATATTGATGCTCTTATTAGAGCGATTCAAAGAGATCGAGTGTTTGCTATCGCTACTGATCATGCCCCACATACTGTTGAAGACAAAAAGAAAGGCGCTCCAGGAATGATTGGTTTGGAACTTGCGTTTCCGTTGTGCTACACTAAATTGGTTAAAGGTGGATATATTACTCTTTCTAAGTTGGTGAAATTATTATCCACAAATCCTTCTGCAATGATGAAACTAAACACAGGCAAACTGATGAAAGGAATGAATGCTCAATTCGTAATTGTAGAATTAGAAAATGAATATCTTTTTGATGTTGAAACTATTGTTTCAAAATCAAAAAACACACCGTTTCATGGTGTGCCTGTTTTTGGAAGAATTGTTGAAACAATAATTTAGTTATCCTTTTAAAAAACTACTTATTTGTTCTAATATCTTTGATATTCAATTGAATATAAGTAACGTTATTCCAGGTGTTTTCTTCTACGTGATAAAGGATATCAAAGTCTTTTTGATTAGAGATATGGTCGAAATGTATTTTTTGGTTAAAAGCTATGGCATCAATAGGTTGGGTTGACTTATTTCGATATAAGACTCTCATTTTAATATGTTTATCCCCAACAATTTTTCCATTACCTTCTTCCACAATATTAGTGGACATAAACACAGGTGCCATATTTTCAGGGCCAAAAGGAGCAAAACGTTTCAGGTTATTAATAAAATTATTAGTAATATCTCCCAAATCAAGTTCCATATCTACTTCTATTTCAGGTATAAAATCGTCGTCATTAATATTTTGACAAACATATTGTTCAAATTTTTCGGCAAAAGTTTCCAAATTTTCTTTTTTTAAAGATAATCCTGCAGCAAATTTGTGTCCACCGAAATGTTCTAATAAATCAGAACAATGATCGATTCCGTTATAGATGTTAAACTCTTTAATGGAACGAGCGGAGCCCGTAATTAAATTATCGGGCGAATCGGTGATAACAATTACGGGTTTGTAAAATTCTTCTACTAAACGCGAAGCAACAATTCCAATAATACCTTTATTCCATTTTGGGTTATAAAGAACAATACTTTTTCGATGCTTAAACTCTTCATTAGCCAAAATAAGATTTATCGCTTCTTCAGTAGCTTTTTTATCTAATTCTCTTCGTGTATCATTGTGAGAATTAATATTTTTCCCGATATCCATAGATTTGTCTTCATCTTCGCAGATGAGCAGTTTTACTGATTCACGACCGGTATTGATACGACCAGCAGCATTAATTCTCGGACCAACAAAAAACACCAAATCCGAAATTTGTATTTGGCGGGAGAAGATGGTGTTTTCTTTAGGTGGGTATTGAATTTTAATGCCGGATTGTTCAATAATTGATTTTACACCTACTCTAGGAAAACGATTGATAATGATCAAACCATAATAGGCTAAAATTCTGTTTTCACCTGTAATTGCAACAATATCGGAGGCTATACTAATGGCTACTAAATCTAATTTAGAGAGCCAAAGTTGATCAGGAAGATCATATTTTTGGCAGTAGGCTTGAATATATTTTAATCCCACCCCGCATCCGGAAAGTTCTTTATAAGGATATCCGCATTGCGAGCATTTGGGATCAAGAATAGCAATGGCATTAGGAAGCACCTCGCCTTCCAAATGGTGGTCGCAAATAATGACGTCAATTCCATAACTATTAGCTAAATCAACTTTATCGTTAGCTTTAATACCACAATCTAAAGAGATTAAGAGTTTAAAATTATTATCTCTACAGTATTCTATACCTTTATCAGAAATTCCATATCCCTCAACATATCTATCAGGAATATAATATTCTATAAACTTTCTATGTTCTGTTCCAATGATTTCACTTAAAAATGAATAGAGTAGGGCAACAGCAGTAGTTCCGTCTACATCATAATCTCCATAGACTAAAATTTTCTCATTTTTCATAATTGCTTTTGATAATCTTTCAACAGCAATTTCCATGTTTTTCATAAGAAAAGGGTCGTGGAGTTTTGTTATATCAGGATTAAAAAAATCGTTTGCTGCGTCAATTGTAGTTATTCCTCTGCTAAACAATAGCATTGCAAGCGGTTTATCGATATTCAACTTTGTTGCAAAATCTTCAATAACAGCTTGTTGGAATTGTTCTTTTATAATCCAGCGTTTGCTCATTTAATCCAAAATAATAGGCTGGCGAATATATATCATTTTTCTTGAATTTCGTCAAGAAAAACTATATTTTTACAAAGAAAATCTTATGACGGTAAGAGAAAGAAAGTTACATGTGGATTAGGTTGGTATTTTTTGTAATATTCGAGTACAAGTATCCAAAAACTCCTCCACATCCTCCTCTGTTGTATCCCAAGAAGTAACTAACCGGATCTCGTGTGTTTTCTCATTCCAAACGTAGAAAAAATGGCATTTTAACATTTCTTCTATGAGGGTAGGAGAGAATTTTACCAAAATGATGTTCACGTCGGTGGGTTGGGTAAATTCAAAGTTGCCAGTTTCTTCAAGTTTTCTTCGTAACAGTTGTGCCATTTTGTTGGCATGTAGGGCGTTGGTTAACCATAAATCGTTATTGAAATAAGCTAAAAATTGTGCAGAAATAAATCGCATTTTGGAAAACAATTGCGTGGACTGCTTCCGGATATATTTCATATTCTCAGCCAACTCAGGGCGAAAAGTAATGACTGATTCTCCCATCATCATCCCGTTTTTAGTGCCGCCGAAACTGAGGATATCCACGCCACAATCTACTGTTAGCTCTTTAAATGAGCATTTTAATGTGGCGGTGGCATTTGCCAAACGAGCGCCATCCACATGCAAATACATGTTGTGACTGTGTAAGAAAGCGGAAAGCTGCTTAATCTCATCCGGTTTGTAAATGGTTCCTAATTCGGTAGCTTGCGAAATATATAACACTTTGGGTTGCGAATGATGTTCAAAACCAAAGGTATCTAAAAACGGTTCCAACATCTCTACAGATATTTTCCCATTCGTGGTAGGGACGACTTTGAGCGCAGCGCCGGTTAAAAATTCCGGCGCTCCACATTCATCTACAAAAATATGGGCAGTGTCAGGGCACAAAATGGCATGAAACGGTTGCACGCAAGTACGCAAAGCACAAATATTTGCGCCTGTACCATTGAAAGTTGGAAAAATAGTGGCGTGATCTCCAAAAATTTTTTCCACCTTTTTTTGCAATTTTTCGGAACAGAGATCATCGCCATATGCACAAGCATGATCTATATTGGCTTTGTGAATAGCCTCCAAAATAACGGGATGCACACCCGAGTGGTTGTCGCTTCCAAAACTTCTCATACTAATCTTGTGTTTGAATTTGCGAAAGTAGAAATATTTTGATATGAATTTTTTAGTTTTTTTGCACCAAATTTATTTCATGAAAATTAACATCATTACGTTAGGATGCTCTAAAAACAGCGTTGACTCAGAAGTGCTTGCTGCAAAGTGGAAAGAGAAGGGATATGAAGTGGTTTTTGAAAGCAATCAAAAATCTGATATTGTTATCATTAACACTTGCAGTTTTATCCACGATGCTAAAGAAGAATCTATTGATGAAATCTTTATGCAAATCAAACGAAAGAAACAGGGTGAAGTGGGTAAAGTGTTTGTGGTGGGATGTTTGGCACAACGTTATCAAGATGAATTGCAAACAATGATTCCCGAAGCTGACGGCTTTTTTGGGTTTTCAAAACTGCATAAATTGTTGAATGAAAAAGATTTCGATTTGCTGAAATTTCCAAAGAGAGTTCTTTCTACCCCCCAACATTATGCATATCTCAAAATTTCGGAAGGTTGCGACCGCGAATGTTCTTTTTGCGCCATTCCGCTTATTAGAGGAAAGCAAGTGTCGAAAACTATTGAGATGATTGAGCATGAAGCAGAGATGCTGGCGCAACAGGGCGTCAAAGAACTGCTACTCATTGCACAAGATTTGACCTATTATGGAATTGATATTTACCAACATCGAACATTATCTAAACTGATGCGCAAATTAGCAGAAGTGAAAGGATTGGAATGGATTAGATTGCATTATACATACCCGATGGGATTTCCTTTTGATATTTTAGATGTAATTAATGAGTTTTCAGTTTTTTGCCGCTATTTGGATATTCCATTGCAACATATAAGCGATGTTGTGCTGAAAAGTATGAAGCGAGGGAGTAGTAAACAACAGATTTACAAATTTTTGGAGACTATTCGCAACAGTGTTCCCGGAATAGCGCTGCGTACAACTTTAATTTCAGGGTATCCTACTGAGACCCGAAAAGAACACCGTGAATTGGTTGAGTTTGTGAAAGAGATGCGCTTTGAAAGGTTGGGTGTATTTGCCTATTCTTCCGAAGAGGGCACTGCCGCTTTTGAACTCGGAGACCCTGTAAAAACCAAAGAGAAAAACTATCGTGTAAAAGAGATTATGGAGTTACAAGAATCAATCTCTCTACAACATAACCAAGCAAAAAAAGGACAAGTGATGCGTGTATTAATAGATAGAAAAGAGGATAATTTTTACGTTGGTCGTACCGAATTTGACTCGCCGGAAGTGGATAATTTGGTATTATTAAAGAACACTGAAAAACTAAAAATTGGAGAGTTTTATTCTGTTTTGATTGAAAATGCTGAGAATTATGATCTGTTTGGTAAGATAGTATAAAAATGTGTCAGAAACTTTGAAATACTCAAGAATAAAAAAATATGTTGTACACCGGAACGTCTAGTTCTTTTTCTAATGCATTAATCAATTTTTGAGAATCCATAACATAACCTTGTGGAGAAACCGGATTCACACAAATGGCTATTAACTTATTTTTATTCAGCACTTTTAATTTTCCACCGGCGCGATAGTAATGGTTTAAAACATCTTTGTCCGCAAAAAGTTTTGTGAAATCTTTAGCAATTAACGTAATATTTGCGACATTTTTATTGATACGTAAAGTATTTAATAATGTGTTAGTTACTATCCCTGCTACATATAGTGTATTGCCATGTGCAAATAATTCATTTTTATAAGAATCTAATAAAAAAGAGGAAGGGATTTGTAAATCAAGATATTCGTTATCATCTAAAGCATAAATTCCTGATTCACAATTTATAAGTTTTTCTTTTAGTTCTGATTTAAACTCTTCAATTTGCGTAAGTTGATAAACGAATTTTGTTTTTCGAACCAATTCCGGTAAGTTGGGAGTTAGTGCGGCGCCTGTGGTCAAAATTAAAGATTCTGATAGGGTAGGGGATGCCAAGGATTTTCTTGAAAGAGCTCCATCCGTAATGAGAAAATCAAAGCCGAAAAGGTACAGTTGTTCCATTACTTGCTTGAGCCAAACGGTTGTATTTGGCCCTGAGAGTATTACTTTTCCGGAGGTAACTGCTTTTGCAAACACCAATCTTCCATGCGAAGTACTGCGTTGTGAAATCTCAAGAATCTCAGCAGTCAATTTTTTTTTCTTAAAAAAATATTCGGAAGTAACAAAACCCATACCCTCAAAAATCTCAATTTCAGGTTTTTGAGTGTTTGTAACTAAGTCGTTTTTTTCACCGTCAATACCGATAGAGGTAACTGCTATTTTTCTATTTCCTTTTCTATATTGATTTAAGAGATAATTGCAACAGGTAGTTTTGCCGGTGTTTTTCTCCATTCCAATGATAGATAAGCTTTTAAAAGGTTGCAATTGTTCTACTAAAGGCATATTCTGAATTGAATTTTTTTTGATTTGTTATGATTAATCGTGTTTTACATTTTGCGGCGAAAATACATAAAGATTCCTATTACTTTGCATCTCTGCGACTTTGCGATATGTATTAAAGTTTTACACAAAAAATCCAATTATCATTTTTAATCCAATTATTAAGAGTAATAGTATTAACACATATTTCAACCATTTGAAGCGGTTCATAATATGAGAGACTATAAAGAACAGTGAACGTAATCCTAAGATTGCGAATATGTTAGAGAAGAAAACAATGTAGGGGTCACGAGTAACGCCAAAAACAGCCGGAATAGAATCCACAGCAAAAACTATATCTGCTAATTCTATCATTATTAAAACTAAAAATAGCGGAGTTACTAATATTTTACCATCTATTTTCGTAAAAAAAACGTGGTTTTTTACTTCAGAGGTTACCAAACCTCGTTTATTAAAGAAGTTGATGATTTTGTTTTTTTCTAAATTTAATCTTGTAGGTTTATTTCGTTTAAGAAACATATTTACAGCAGAATAGATTAGAATAGCGCCAAAAACGATGAGTACCCATTCAAAACGCTGAATGATAGCAGCTGCTACAAAAATGAAGATAAATCGAAAAACTACGGCGCCTATAATTCCGTAGAACAATACTCTGCGATAATATTTCTCATCAATATTAAAAGTTGTAAAAATTAAAAGCATCACAAAAATATTATCAATGGATAATGCTTTTTCGATGAGATAACCGCTGAAATACTCAAACATTTTCTGCGAGCCTTGTTCATAGTAAATTAATCCTCCAAACAGTAGGGCTATGCCGATCCAAATGAAAGTCCAAAGGGCAGCATTTTTCAGAGTAATCTTAGTATCTTTTTTGTGAAACACGCCTAAATCCAATGCTAACATAGCGGATACGATAACGAGGAATATAGTGAAATTAAGGGTGTTAGACATACATTAACTTAACGAAATTTGAAAGAAGATAGAGTATTAATTTTATATTTGTTTTTCCTATAATTTATATTATGTTAAATAGAACAAGGGGACAAACTAACTCTTCCACTTTCTGAAAAAACTTCTGAATTTTAACCCTATTATACCAAATATCGCTTCTTTAAAAATTCCGGCACTCATTTTTGATGTACCCAAAGTTCTGTCTTTAAATACAATCGGGACTTCAATAATTTTAAATCCTAATTTGTGTGTATTGAATTTCATCTCTATTTGAAAACCATAGCCAATATGTCTGATTTTTGAAAAATCGATAGTTTTCAACACTTTTGTAGAATAACACATAAACCCCGCGGTGGTGTCATTTACAGGAATACCCAAAATAAATCTCACATATTTTGAGCCATAGTACGACATGAGTAAGCGCGACATGGGCCAATTCAATACGTTCACCCCTTGGCAATATCGTGACCCTACAGCAACATCAGCATTTTGCTCTAAAACAGCAGTATACAAACGTTCAACATCTTCTGGGTTGTGTGAGAAATCGGCATCCATTTCAAAAACATAGTCGTAGTCTCTTTTCAATGCCCACTTAAAACCGTGAATATAAGCGGTACCCAAGCCCAATTTACCGGTGCGCTCCTCAATATAAAGGCGATCCGGAAACTCTCCCATCACTCGTTTTACAATGTTGGCTGTGCCGTCGGGTGAGCCGTCGTCAATAACTAAAATATCGGCATCGGTTACGGAGAATGTTTTGCGAATGATTTTTTCAATATTCTCCTTTTCATTGTAGGTGGGGATGATGATTACTTTCTTGTGGGGTTTGGATTCCATTTCTTGAATTTTTGAATTTTGAATTTTGATTTTTGAATTTTGAATTAATTTTGCGGATAAAGATTTCTTACCTCTTAACCTTTTAACCTTTTAACCTCTTTTACCTTTGCAGGACGATATACACCGGAAAGTGGTCGCTGTATCCTCCTGCATAATTTCCTCCTGCATAAGTTCTAAACGGGTAGCCCTGAAAGGAACCTGCTTTTGTTTTCAAAAAATTTGGACTAAAAACGTGGGCAGAAACGAACTTATAACCATCATTTTTTGTGTTTAATAAAGCAAACGAAACTAATATTTGGTCAATCATATCCCAATTATCTCGGTAGGCATAGGACCCGATTCCATCTTTGTACATTTTCCACATAGGGTTAAAAATATCGTACTGTTTCACATCTTTAATTTTTCCTTTGGCATTGAGCCCTTGTATCATACTTTTAGCGTTTGGGTTATCGTTCAGGTCTCCCATTACCACAATTTTAGCATTTGGGTTAATATTCAGCAGCGAATCCACTATTGATCTTGTCAATTTTGCAGCAGCCATTCGCAGTGGGGCGCTTCTTGCCTCTCCCCCACTCTTCGAGGGCCAGTGATTCGCGATAAGATACAGTGTATCAGCTTTATCCAAAACGCCCACAAGCAGCAACTGGTCTCTTGTTTTAAAATAGGGTTTGTCGGGAATTACCAATGTGTGAGGTTTTTGCTCAATAAACTCAAATCTATCGCCTTGATAGATAAACGCCACATCCACGCCGCGCAGATCGGGAGAATCGTGATGTGCAACTTTGTAGTTTAGCGGTTGTAGATCAGGTTGCGCCACCAAGTCGTTGAGTACGCGTTCATTCTCTACTTCGCTCACACCGAGCACCACTACCCCACCCTGCTCTTTTCCTATTTGCGAAATGGCATAAGCAAGGTTTTGCAGTTTTTGATTGTACCGTTCTACCGTCCATTGATAAGGGCCATCAGGCAGAAATTCAGTATCGTTTTTTGTGAAATCTTGTTCAGTATCATAAAGATTTTCAACATTATAGAAACCCAGAATAGCAGTTTTCTGTGCCTGAATGCTAAATAAAGCAAACAGTAAAAATAGGGTTAAGAATGTGGTAATTTTATTGTGGTACATATTTCAAAGTTTTTATATATCAAATTAATTAACAAGTAGTTATTTCTTTGGGGTAATACCCATATTGTAAAACATAAAGGACCATTCATCTGTGATTTCTTCAATAATTTTAGAGGTAGGTTTTCCTCCTCCGTGCCCGGCTTGAGTTTCAATGCGTATCAACACAGGATTGTTGCCGGAATATTTTTCTTGCAGGGTTGCTGCGTATTTAAAAGAATGTGCAGGCACTACCCTGTCGTCATGATCGCCGGTGGTAATTAATACTGCCGGATATTCCACATTTTCTTTAATATTATGCAACGGTGAGTATCCATATAAGTATTCAAACATTTCCTTGCTGTCTTCGCTTGTTCCGTAGTCGCTTGCCCAAAATCTTCCAATTGTAAAATGTTGGTATCTAAGCATATCCATAACACCAACTGCGGGGAGTGCCACTTTAAACAGTTCGGGTCGCTGGTTAATAACAGCACCCACGAGCAATCCGCCATTAGAACCGCCCTGTACTGCTAAATAGCGTGGTGAAGTATAATGGTTTTCAATGAGATATTCTGCTGCTGCAATACAATCATCAAAAACATTTTGTTTGTTCAATAAAGTCCCCGCTATATGCCATTCTTCTCCATATTCTCCACCGCCGCGCAAATTTACAACCGCTAGAATAGCTCCATTTTCTAATAATGGAACTCTTGAAACAGAAAATCTGGGAGTAAGGCTGGAATTAAAACCGCCATAACCATACAGTAAGGTTGGATTTTTACCATTTAATTCTATATCTTTTCTGTATGTTAAAAACATAGGGATCTTCGTACCATCTTTCGACTCAAAAAACACTTGTTTTGTTTCATAATTATCTGAATCGAAATTTATTAGTGTTCTTGAATACTCGGTTGAAACATTTTTTTCAATATTATATTTATAAATGATAGCCGGCGTATTGAAAGAGGTGTAACTATAGAAAGTGATATGATCTTTCGGTTTACCACCAAATCCACTAATTGAACCCACAGGGAGATCCAGCGTAAAAGAATTTTCTCCTTTTATATCAAAAATTTCGATTAAATTGTGTGCATCTTTCAAATAATTGGCAATCAATTTTCCGCCTACATAGGAAACCCCGGCAAGTACATAATCTCTTTCAGGTATCACATCTTTCCAAAGTTTTTTATTAGCAGGATTATGGATTGGAATTGCCACCAATCTCCAATTCGGTGCGTTATCGTTCGTCATTAAATAAATTTCATCTTTCACAACATCAATTACATAATAATCTTTTTCAAATTCAGTAACAATGTTAGTAAAATTTTTATCGGTACTTTTTTTGAAAGCCAGTGCATTACCTGATGTTGATTTTGAAGTATAAAGGAACAAATATTGTTCATCATCAGTGGCGTTGATGCTAAATGAATGATTAGGATTTTTCTGGTCGGAATAGATTAGAATATCATCCTCTTGCGAAGTGCCTAATTTATGGAAATAAACCATGTTATTTTCATTAGCGCCTTTCAGTTCGTTCCCTTCATCGGGTGTTGGATAACGACTGTAAAACATGCCATCCTGATAGATTGAAATTCCGGAAAATTTTATCCATTTCAGGTGGTCATCAAGCATTTCTCGTGTATCTATATCCATAAATAAAAATTCACGCCAGTCGCTACCTCCTTGAGAAATACCATAAATTAGAGTTTTGCCGTCTTTTGTAACATCCATACCCGACAATGAAACCGTTCCGTCTTCCGAAAAGGTGTTCGGGTCAATAAGTATTTCACCTTCAGTATCATCCATATCTTTTAATAGATACAAAACGCTTTGATTTTGCAGCCCTGAATTTTTAAAGATCATCCATCTTCCATTAATTTGAAATGGGGCAGATGTTTTCGGGTAATCCCACAGCTGCGTCAATCTTTCTTTCATCTTATTACGGAAAGGAATTTTATCCAAATAAGCAAAAGTAACCTCATTTTGTTGTTTTACCCATTCAGCTGTTTCCTCCGACATATCGTCTTCCAACCATCTGTAAGGGTCTTCTACCCTTACGCCAAAATATTCATCAATTTGCTCAATTTTTTTTGTTTCAGGATAGGTTATTTTTCTTGATTGTTGATTACAAGCGCATAAAAATGCTATGGCTATGGCTGTTATTAAAATTAACTTTTTCATAAAAAGGATATTAGTTGTTTTATAGAATTAATCGGCAAATATAAGAAGTAATCTCAATAAATGACGTTAAATAGAAAAAAAAATAGTTTGTCCTACCTCCATTCAATCAACAATCTGTTTATTATTCTTGCTAAATAAAAGGGTATATTGTAAAGATTATACATTTTACTCTTATTAGATTAATAGAATTTCATATACTCTCTCCCCTATTTCATACACTTCCTCCAAAATTCCTAAATTAAGTATTTTATTTATATATTTTCGCGTATCGAATAAAAAGCGAAAAAAATTAACCATTTATAAATAAATTGACTCATTTTTTAACCACAAAACATATTTTTTATGTTCCACACCTACCCTACTCCCAAATTTTTTACGGTGTTGTTTGCCATCTTCATTGCAGTATCAACATTGACAATACAGGCACAAGAGCAAACCTACTCTTTTTACCGCTGTTTGGATTATTATGCAGAAAAAGATTATAATAATGCTATTGATTGCTTAACCGACCATTTAGCACAGTACCCGAAAGATGTTGATGCGTTGAATATTCGCGCAAGATGCTTTAAGAGTATCAGTAATTACCTATTGGCTTTCTCCGATATTGACAATGCTATTAAGTATCATCATAAAAAATCTAAGTCAAGTTTAGATGGATTATATACCAACCGCGGACTTTTATATGAAGATATTGAAAATTATGAAGAAGCATTGAAAGATTATGCCAAAGCATTGAAAATTAATCCAAAGAATACAGAGACAATGTTTTATATTGCCAATCTATATTTTCTTATGGATAGATTTACCGAATCGGATGCGGTATGGAATAAGATACTGAAAATAGATAAAAACAATATGCGTGCACAGATAGGGTTGGCTAAAAATATGATTTACAGAGAAGAGCCTGAGGAAGCTATTAAAGCATTTAACCGACTTGAAAAAATAGACAAAACAAATCCAAAAATTTATTACTATCGAAGTATGGCTTATGTAATGATAGATGATTACCGAAATGCCGTTGATGACCTGTTTTCTTTATGTTTCCATAAAGAGTTGGATTATCACATTATAGGATTAATTTTAGATTGTGCAGAATATGAATTTACCTATACCCTTGCAAAAACCAGCAAAGAGATTCTTAATGACAATAATGATAAGGTATTATGGGTTACTTTGAGAGCAGAATTATATGCAAATAAAGAGATGTACCGAGAGGCGATTGAAGATTTCAATACCATTGAAGCATTAATTTCAACACCGGATATCTTTGTTTTTACCCGAAGAGGTTATTATTATTCTGAAATGGGAGAGTACGACAAGGCGATAGAAGAGTATGAAAAAGGTATTGATTTGATGGAAGATATAGATCTATTTCGTTTAAGAGGGAGCGCCCACAGGTTGAAAGGGGAGTTTAAAACAGCAATTGAAGATTATTCAAATGTGATTGAATTAGATCCGATGAACTATTACGCCTATTATTTGCGGGGCTGGACCAAAGAGTTTGCTAACGATGATCAGGGCGCATTGAAAGATTATACTACAGCCATTGAACTGAATAGAGAATATGCATACCCCTATTTTGAACGTGGTGATCTGTATCAGAGAGCATTAAACCAACCTCTTTTGGCAGAAAAAGATTTTGAAAAAGTGCTTGAATTAGAAAAAGAGACCCATATTTCCAAATCGGGAAATTGCCGGCAGTATGCCCTGTTTCATCTCGGAAGAATAGAGGAAGCCATTGAATTTCAAAATGCTATTTTGGAGAAATACCCCACTTCAAGTAATTATTACGATGCGGCTTGTCTCTATTCTGCAATGAACCGCAAGGAAGATGCTATCAAATATCTCCAACTTGCTTTTGAAAAAGGGATCCGTTATTTTATTCATATAGAGAATGATATCTACTTGAATAATATCAGAAACACACCGGAATTTATTAATCTTATTGAAGAGTGGAAACAAAAAGTAGCCGCATCTTCTTTGGAAACCGGTCAAGTAATAGACACTGAGTTCAAAGAAACACAGAGATATGTTGTAAAAATGAAAGAACAAAAATCGGGTGTATATGAAATGCCTTGTAAAGTGAATGATTTACCTCTCAATTTTATTTTTGATACCGGCGCGTCCATCATTACCATCTCCTCATTAGAGGCAGCATTTATGCTAAAAAACAACTATTTGAACGAATATGATTTTAAAAGTAAGAAAAATTATCAAACCGCTTCGGGCGATATAATGGAAGGTACCAAAATAGTGTTGCGTAAAGTGATGATTGGAGATTTGGAACTAAATAATATTGAAGCCACGGTTGTTCACAAGCAGAACGCCCCGCTCTTGTTTGGACAATCCGCGCTCAGCAAATTTGTAAAAATAAGTATTGATAATAAAAACTCTGAAATAGTGTTTGAGTATTAAAAAAGTATAACCCCAAATATAATATATGACCCACTTTGAACAATTGTCCCTAAAAAAAATTAACGTAATAGGAAACGTTATTGGAAAATTCTCTTCATTCTGTATTCAACAAGAATATAGAAACGACACAGACGCTGTTTTGGAAGTTACTTACACATTCCCTATCAGCGCTACGGCTACAGTTACAGGTTTTACAGCAAAAATCGGCGAAAAAATTATCAAAGGAAGAGTGGAGGAGAAAGAGAAAGCACAAAAAGAATATGAAAAAGCAATGGCGAAAGGAGACTCCGCCTATTTGATGACCAACCAAGAATCTAATATCTTTCAAATGAATATCGGAAAGATCGCCATCGGCGAAACTGTTGAAATTCAAATTGACTATATTGATATTTTCGATATTGTGGATAGCCAAATCAGAATGATGATCCCTACTTTAGTTCCGCCAAGATACAAATCGGAAACCACCGACAAACTCTCCTACGCCAATAATGAAGTAGAGTATCGCGGAAATGTAACCATCCATTTGGATAAAGATCTGAAAATTGAAGAGGTGGATTCTAAAACTTATTCTATTATTCTTGAAAACAACACCATTAGGGCTAAAGGGATTAAATTGGATAAGGATTTTGTGTTGGATATAAAACTTGCTGAAGAGTCGTTTTCAAAAGGGTATATTCACAGTTTGCCCAATGGAAACCAAGTAGTCTATCTCTCCTTTTTTCCTGATATTGATATTCCTTTTACCCCCACACCCAAAGATTACATTTTTGTAATGGATATCTCCGGCTCTATGGGCGGTTACAAAATTGAACAGAATAAAGAAGCGGTGATCAAGTGTTTGAAACAACTACATAAAGGAGACCGGTTTAATATCATCATTTTTGAAAGCAGATATGAAATGTATAGTAAAGAATTGATTGAGTTTACGCCTGAAAATTTTGAAAAAGTGAAACAATATGTGCAATCTATTCAAAGCAGAGGGGGTACCGAACTCTTTTCTGCATTGAGGGCTGCAGTAGAACAGTTTGGAGATAACAAAATTATCTTCCTGTTTACCGATGGTGATGTGGGTAACGAACAAGAAATTGCCGGTTACGTCAGACAAAATATTGGAAAAAGTGCACTCTTTGTCTTTGGCATTGATACCGCAGTGAATAAGAAAGGATTGCTATCCATTGCAGATGCAGGGCGTGGCAAGGCTGAGTTTATTGTAAGAGACGAGCAGATTAAAGAGATTATCGTGAGACAGTTTGCACGGGTATCCTCATCCAATCTGTTTGAGATCTCAATAAATCATAAAACCAACAAGATTATTGATAAAATTGAAAAACAGAACGCGCTCTTTAACCACGAGTTTTATGATGTTCTGTTAGAAATTGATACCCTTGCCGATGATTTTGAACTTCTGTGTAAAACAGATACGCAAACCTACTCCTTTTCCATTCAAAAAGAGAGTTTAGAAAAACTGGAGTTGCCGCTGCACAAAGTGTATGCTTCGGAGCAGATCAAACGGGTGGAGAAATATATCGAAGCACGTTACTACGACCAAAATAAAGGCTACAAAGAACAAATAGTGGAGATTGCCGTTGCCTATCAGATAGATTCTAAATATACGGCATTTATTGCGGTAAATGAACGAGATGAAAAATTACATGATATTCCGGTGCTGCAAGATACAGTCTTGGACTCCCCTTCCGGTTGGACAATGAGAGCAGATTCAAGCAGAAACTATTCTATGGGGAAAGTGTGTTGTTGTTTAGAACCCTCAGTGGAATATCAAAAGAAAAAGAATCGAAAGCGCGCCCCTTATACACGTATAGAAACTACACCTATAAATCCGGGAAAAGTTGCTTTGGATAATCTGCTTCAAAAAACAAAAACTTGTGAAGAGATGATCATCAATAAAGAGAACTATCAAACATTGCTTGAAAGTATCATTCGAGAGTTGCTGCTTCATTATGATTCACTTTCAGACAAAGAATTTAAGCAATTTATAGAAAAGATGAAGAAGGAAACGCCGAATGTTTATAGTTTGATAAAGACCACCAACCCTTGGATTGGATTGAAAATTTGATAAACAGGAGATCAGAACCTCAAAAAATATCTGATATTATCTAACGGTAAACGATGTGCCGTTTCAGATTTTCACCCCCAACAATATGGTATTATCGCTTGCGGTGGGGATGCAGGACAAAACCGACTCCACCCTTCTGTTTGTGGCGCAGGCGGCAGATATTCGCGCCGACAATCTCGATATTGTGTGCGAATTTGTATTAGAGGGCAAACAGTTGGCTTACGGCACAGCCAAAAAAGGGTATTGTGCAATTATTAACAACTTCATCACTATTGGCGCCGGAGCCCAAACCCCGCTATTGCAAAAAGCCATAGAGAGCGGCGGCTACTTCTTCCGACAGTATGCACTGGTGGACAATGGCGAGTTTGTGAGCAACAAACCGAAAAACAAATTTATACGCCGCGCCATAGCCGTTAAAAACGAACAAGTGATTATGGTTCAGAGTATTGGAATAGAATCGTTCCACGATTTTACACAAGCCTTGATAGATTTTGGTGTTCGAGATGCCATCTACTTGGTGGGCAGCAACGCCTACGGATGGTATTACGACAGGGAGAAACAAAAACATGAATTTGGTAAAGAACGGGAAAATTTGCCCGCCAATGTGAGTTACATTGTTTGGAGGGCTAAATTAAAAAGATAATACACCTTTTAGGGTGTAAAATCTTCGTGTAGTATTAGAAAAAATATTTCCACACAGGGATCACTTCAACATCATTGATCTGTTGTTCTTGGTTTTACTAATTGCGCTTAGTAAAATTGATTGTTTTTACTAAGTGTATTTAGAAAAGTTTATAATGTATTATTTCTCAGTATTTTATTTAGCACAGAGAGCAGGGCAAAATCATTAAATTTTTTATTTTTGGGCGTTCCCCTCACCTCCTTCCCTGCAAGTTCCCACGCACGTTCGGGTCGCGCTTTCCGCTATACTCCTCGTTTTATATTTCTGTAGCACAGTATTTGGCAATTTTCACTTTATTGCTTCGTGGCTACTATGCACTGCGGGGTGCCGCTGCAATCGCTAACGCAACGGGTCAGTTCGGACAGATACGGCTGAGGCTCTGCCTCAGCCCAACAAGGGACAGAGGAAATACCTCAATCCCCATTCACCTCATTTTCACCTAATTCAATAAACAAAACAACCTCAGTAGCCAAATGAAGCACTCTCATAAACTTTAACCTCATTGACCTCATTTTCTGTTGATAAAATTTTAAAAATCTGTCGTACTTGATACGCAAATATACGTTAGTAAAAGCCTTTTGTCAAGAGGTATAGTGATTTTTTAATAATGAGCTGAAAATGAGGTTGAGGGTTGTGAGTGGACAATCTTTTTCTACTGAGGTCGTTTTGTTTATTGAATTAGGTGAAAATGAGGTTTTTATAGAGAAATAAGCAGATTGTATTCTTAATATTTCTAAATAGGATTTAGTAATTTTTAATGATTTTGCCCTGTAGCACAGAGAGACAGAGGACGCAGAGTTTCACAAAGAATAATATTTTTGCCACTCAAATTCCAAATCTAAAATCTAAAATCTAAAATCTAAAATCTAAAATCTAAAATCTAAAATCTAAAATCTAAAATCTAAAATCTAAAATCTAAAATCTAAAA
>JAITUN010000045.1 GCA_031286285.1 Bacteroidales bacterium
TTTTTACCACAAAGTACACGAAGTACACACAAAGGAACACAAAGATAATATAATGTTTGGCAATCCTTTGTGTGCCATTGTGAAAATCCTTTGTGCGCCTTTGTGGTAAAAAAACTTTTCATAGTTAATTAAGATGATATACTTTATACTATTACCCCATTTTGACTCTTTTCCCAAAATACCTCCGCAACGCATTTGCCGATAAATTTAGTATCAATACGATGGCAATGAGCACAAATGCGGTTCCGTAGGCAATGGTTCTGCTTGCTTCAATATCGGTGCCGGAGGTGGAGATTACGTACAGGTGGTAAGGGAGCGCCATTACCTGATCGAAAATTGAGGTAGGGAGTTTGGGCAGAAAATAGGCTACGGCAGTGAACATAATTGGAGCGGTTTCGCCGGAAACACGTCCAATAGACAAGATGAGTCCGGTGATGATATTGGGAAATGCTATGGGGAGTATCACTCTTACAATCGTTTGCAGTTTGGTTGCGCCCAACGCCAAACTGCCGTGCCGGAAACTGTCGTCAATCTGTTTTAAGGCTTCTTCGGTGGTGCGGATCACTATGGGCAGCACCATCAATCCCAGCGTTAAGGAGCCGGCGATAATGGAGTCTCCAAAACTGAGATAGTTGACAAACAGTGACATCCCAAACAATCCGAAAACTATGGAGGGGATTCCCGCCAAATTGTTGGTCATCATTCTGATGAAACGCACCAACCACGCTTTTCCTGCGTATTCGTTGAGATAGATTCCGGATAGAACACCAATGGGAAATGCGAAAACCATAGCGCCGATGGTCAAATAGAGCGTTCCAATAATGGCAGGGAAGATGCCGCCGGAGGTCATCCCGTTGGTGGGATAACTTGATATAAACTCCCAACTGATTGCCCCTGCGCCACGAACAAGAATAAACCCCAAAATGCTTCCCAAAATGAGAACAACCGCAATGCTCAATATCCGAAACAGGATAAAGGCGAAATTTTGACTGAGTTTTTTCTTAATATTATACTTCATAACTTCTAACTTCTAACTTCTAACTTCATACTTCTTAATTCTTAATTCTTTTCTTCGCCGTAATATATTCTACTGTTAAATTTATGATTAACGTCATAATAAACAGCACGCATCCTAACAGAAAGAGGGCTTGGTAGTGTGTTCCACCTTTGGGGGCTTCTCCGAGTTCAGCGGCGATGGTTGCCGGAATGGTACGCAATGGCGCTAACAAAGTGTGCGGGATAATTGCCGAATTGCCGGTAACCATCAGCACTGCCATTGTTTCGCCGATGGCTCGCCCGATGCCCAGCACAACGGCAGCCGTAATTCCTGAGATAGAGTAGGGGATGATCACTTTGTAGATGGTTTGCCAGTGGTTTGCGCCGAGCGCTAATGAGGCTTCCCGCATACTCCTCGGCACCGAGCGCAAAGCATCTTCCGAAATCGTAATGATAGTGGGCAACGCCATAATTCCCAAGATAATACTTCCTGCCAAGCCTGTTTCTCCTACAGGCAAGTCAAACACTTTTTGCAACATTGGGACAATCACTACCAATCCGAAAAAACCGTACACCACTGATGGAATTCCGGCTAGAAGTTCTACGGTGGGTCTCAGCATTTTATAGATCCTTTTGTTTGCCAACTCTGCCATATAGATTGCCACCGACAAACCAAAGGGCAGTGCCAACAGGATGGCGCCCAGACTAACCCAAAGCGTACCCAAAATAATGGGCAAAATTCCAAATTGTGGGGCGGGGTGGGCGGTGGGATACCATTCTTTACCCCCAAAAAAATCAGCAGGTCTAATTTCGCCGAGATCCAACACTTTTGCTTCAAAATCATCTGTAATATATTGTTTCGGAATAAAGGCAATAATCCCTTGATTTGATTCTATAATTCGATTGAGTGTACTTGCAATATTACCCGGTTCTAAATCTTGTTCGCTTTCTATGAAACTTTCAATATCGTTGAGGCGGAAAACCAAAATATCATCCTCTTCGTTTGCAATGCCAATTGCGCTCCACACCTCAATTTCGTAGTCAAAAATCTCTTTTACTTCGTAAGGAGTAAGTTTAGTTACAGGATTTTGTGAGTTAACCACCAGTTCATATCCTTCTTCAATGGCTGGTTTTTTGAAGAGCCCCGCGCCCTGACTGAACAAAAAGAACACAATGAGTAAAATGATGATTGAGGTAAAACTTCCCGAAATCTTCAAAAGCCCTTCCCAAAGCGCTTCGAGGAAATATTTTTTAGTTTTGAATTTTGATTTTTGATTTTTGAATTTCATCTAATTACCGATAGCCTAATATCTTTAAATCTTTAAATCTTTATATTTAAGTGTGGCGAAAAACCTCTTTTCTTGTAAATAATAGGTTTAGAAAAAAAGTAGGTTTAATTAAGAAAATGTTGCAAAGATGTTACAAAACGAAGTGTTCCTATTTAAAAAAACATTATTATAGGGTACTCCTAAAAATTATTTTTTGACACTTTGATTTTCAAAAAGCAAGGAGTCCATTAAAACCTTTGAAGCAAAGAAGAACAGATACAGAAAACCCAAAATACACCTTCGGTGTGATTATTGAATATTTTGAATGGTAGTGTGTTAATTTTTAGGAGCGCCCTATAATCTATAAAAATCTTAAAAAGTTAAATTACGTTTGTTGGCAACATTCCTTTCCGTCTTTTCCTCCAAGCCCCAAAGTGCGCAAAACATGCGTAAAGGATTGGGATCAGTACCAATGTAATTAATGTAGAGAAAGAGAGTCCCCAGGCTACGGTCATTCCGAGTGCATTCCACATTTCAGCGCCTTCGCCCTTACCGAGCGCTAAGGGTATCATTCCCAATACTGTTGTTAACGTAGTCATTAAGATAGGGCGCAAACGGGAACGTCCTGCTGTCACTACCGCCTCGTTGATGCTCATACCGCGCTCGCGACACAAAATAGTGTAGTCAATCAATACAATTCCGTTCTTTACTACAATACCTATCAACATCAAAATCCCCAATAACGCCATGATTCCCAAGGCGGTTTTGGTAATCGCTAATCCAATTAATACACCGGTTAAGGCAAAGGGGATAGAAAACATGATTACAAATGGATAGGTAAAAGACTCGAACTGTGAAGCCATTACAATATATACTAATATGACAATCAGATATATTAACAACATAATATCTCCGAACGATTCTTGTTGATCTAGATAAGTTCCTGCCAAAACGGTGGAGACTCCGGCAGGCGTTTCTATCTGTTCTAAAATCACTTTTGCTTCATCTGCAATTTCGCTTAGAGCAGCGCCCTTGCCCACAATCCCAACCACTTTTACGATACGCTCGCGATCTTTACGTTCAATGGTGGGAGGCGTTAGTATCTCCACCACATTACCCAGTTCCCTCACTTTTATGCCCGCACCTTGAGAGTTATACACGGTAATATCTTCAATAGCATTAATACTTTGTCGAAATTGAGGAGCATAGCGCACTCTAATGTAGTACTCATCGCCCTCTTCACGATAGAATGAGGCGATTGCTCCGCTAAAACGATTTTGAACGTAAGTAGAAGCGGTTGCCAAATTCAGCCCGTTTTCTGCTAATTTTTTCCTGTCAAAATCTACCTGAATTTCCGGCGAGTACTCCGACCTACTGACATTCGCTTCAGTACAGCCTTTTATTTGGCGCATTTTTTCGGCTACCAATGCGGCAAACTTGTCTGTAATATCAAAATCGTAGCCGTAAATTTCAACAGTAACATTACTTTGTCCGCCCATCATACCGCCACCGATATTTACTGCATAAGTATTAATTTCCGGATACTTCTTCAGTTTAAAACGAATACCGTCTGCAATCTCTTGAATTCCGCGTTTTCGCTCTGTTTTCTTCAACATCCTAATAGTCATGGAGATAATATGCGAGCCGTTGTCTTGAAATTTCCCCCAGGTGTTATTATCGGCGGGCTGCCCCACACTAAAGTTTACCCTTGTAATTTCAGGATACTCATTACGCAGTTCAGCCACAAACTCTTTGGCAAAATCTCTGCATATTTCCATTCTTGTGCCTATCGGATACTTGATGGTAACCCCGATCCGCGCATTATCAGATACAGGGAAAAATTCTGATGGGATGATTTTAAAAAGCATCAAAGAAGAGATAAAAATCAACAGCGCCAGAATAATCACTGTCAACTTGTGTACTACTGCCCACCCTAACAGTTTAGCATACGCCTCATCTAATCTCTTGAGCGCTTTTTCAACAGGGGCATAAAGCACCATAAACCATTTACCTCGCCGCGCATTATTTTTTAACATATACGCTGCCATCACAGGGGTTAGCGTTAACGAAGCCACCATGGAAATGACAATTACAATACTCACAATCCAACCCAACTGGCGGAACAAAATTCCGGACATCCCTTGAAGCATGGTGAGTGGCAAGAAAACCGCCAATATAACTAATGTTGAAGCAATTACTGACAATGAGACTTCGCTCGTGGCAAATACCGCCGCAGAACGCGGCTTACTCCCTCTATCAATATGGGTACTAATGTTTTCCAAAACCACTATCGCATCATCCACCACCATCCCGATAGCAATACTTAATGATGATAACGAGATAATATTGATTGAGTTACCCGAAATTAACAGATAAATGAAAGATGCTATGAGAGAAACAGGGATGGTGATGGCAATAATGAATGTGGCGCGCCATCTACCCAAAAAAATCATAATAATGAAAACCACCAATATTAATATGATTATAATAGCTTCCTGCAAGCTGTTTATAGTATTTATTATACTTTCAGAAGTATCAAAAATGGTGTCAATTTTAACGTCCGGAGGAAGTGTCTTTTGTAAGTCGGGCATTTTTTTATTTATCTCTTTGATAATTTTCACCGAGTTTGCGCCCGACTGTTTTTGAATCACCAACATGGCGCCTTGAATGCCGTTGGTATAAGACTCTTGCAATTTTTCCTGAATAGTATCAGTTACTACAGCAACATCGCGTAAATAGATGTTTCTATTGTTGAAACTGCCCACCACCATTTCGCTCATCTCCTGTGCATCAGCAAATTCTCCTTGCACGCGCATGGAATAGGTTTGCGATCCCACATCCATAGAACCCAACGGCAAGTTAATGTTTTCCATGCGAACAATTTGAGTAATCTGCTCAATAGTAAGTCCGTAAGAATCTAATTTATTGGGATCGCAGTAGATATTTATTTCGCGTTGCGGGGCGCCGGAAATAGAGACCGTACCCACGCCATTGATTCTACTGACAGGTGATACTATTTTGTCATCCAATATTTTATAGAGTGCGTTGGTACTCTCTTTACTCTCAACAGAGAGCATCATAATAGGAATATCTTCTGTGCTGAATTTGAAAATGTAAGGTTTTTTTACATTATCGGGCAGCATTGGAGTTACAATATCCAACTTGTCGCGCACGTCATTGGTTGCCTCATCAATATCAATACCGTATCGAAATTCGAGGACAATGATGGTGTAATTTTCCCGAGAACTGGAAGTGATGTGCTTCAGGTCGCTCACAGTGGCAAGCACATTTTCGAGCGGCTTTGTAACATTGTTCTCAATATCTGAGGGACTTGCGCCTTCATAAGTGGCAAAAACCAAGATGGTATTGCTGCCCAAGTCGGGCAAAAAGTCAATGGCTAACCTTGACAGAGAAAAGAAACCAATGATTCCAATTGCCACATAAATCAGTGCAGTGGTAATAGGATTTTTAACGGATTTTGAATAGACACTCATTGATGGTAATATTTAAACATCTGATCTTATTACTTTTAACTCATAAAAAAAAGATTTTTGTTTTAAAAATAAAGGTTGCGAAAATATATTTTTTTTTATCTTTTTCACAAATTTTGTTTCTTTTTAGAGGAAGTGTGAAAAATATTAGTTGTTTCTAAAGGTCAATTCTTTTTTTTAGTAGAGAAAAATATATTTTTGCCAACAAAAACAAAACATTATGAAAATTCGCACATTTTTATCACTATTATTAAGTTTATTTATTATGAATCAAACATTTGCAAAAGCTATTGAAACCGATTCTTTCGAAACAAAAGACGGAAAAACAGTAACTATTCACTTTATTCATCATGCCAGTTTCTATTTTACTTACAGTGGAATGACTATTTACTTCGATCCTGTAAAATATGAAGGAGTTGATTACAAATCGCTTCCAAAAGCAGATCTAATCTTCATTACACATGATCATTACGATCATTTTGACAAAGAGATACTTAATGACATTTCAACTTCAACTACTAAGATTTTTTGCAACAGCACTGTTTTTAATTCACTTGGAACAGGCGTAGCACTTGAAAATGGTCAGGAAATCTCTTTTAATTTCTCCATGTTTAATTCTGTTACAATTGAGATTTTCATTGAAGCTGTTCCGGCATATAACACTACCGGAGGCAGAGATATTTACCACCCGAAAGACCGTGACAACGGTTATATTATTACTTTGGGAAATTCACGAATATATATCCCGGGCGACTGTGAATATATGCCAGAAATGAAGCAATTTAAGAATATTGATGTGGCTTTTCTCCCTATCAATCAACCTTATACCATGACCGTTGAGCAAGCTGTTTTTGCAGCCAAAACCATGAAACCCAAAATATTATATCCTATTCACTATAGTGATACTGACCTTACAGGGTTGTCTGTTCTTAAAAAAGAGGGAATTGATGTGAGGATTTTTAAGATGTAAACACACTATTAAATTGAGAAAAAAGTATAGATATAAAATTATGCCCATACCATTTCAACGATTTCAGTTTTCCAACGGATTGCGTTTGATTGTTCATGAAGATCACACCACTCCATTGGCTTCCTGCTTTATCTGTTATTTTGTGGGTTCAAGAGATGAAAACCCTAATCAAACCGGATTGGCGCATTTGCTTGAACATTACATGTTTTGCGGCTCTAAAAATATCCCTGAATATGACGTTCCTTTGGATAGAGTGGGCGGACAAAATAACGCTTACACTACCGACGATGTTACTTGCTATTATATTACATTGCCTGCCAATAATATAGAAACTGCATTTTGGTTAGAATCTGATAGAATGGCGGAGCTTGCTTTCCGAAAAAAAAAGTTGGAAGTAGAGAAAAAAGTAGTTGTTGAAGAGTTTAAAGAGCATTTCTTAAATAAACCTTTCGGTGATATGTGGATGTTTTTTAATGAAGCTGTTTTTGAAAAACATCCTTACCAATGGACGCCCATCGGAAAAGAGATTGCTCATATTGAAACTGTTAACATTGATGTTATCAAATCATTTTACCATAATTATTACGCACCTCAAAATGCAGTAATTGCCATTGCCGGAAATGTTCATTTCGAGAACATCGTACAATTGGCAGATAAATGGTTTGGTACGATTCCAAAACGTGGAAACATAAATAGAAATATTACGCCGGAACCTGTTCAGAATAAGCCAAAAAAAGTAGAAGTATCACGGCAGGTGCCATACGATATGCTGCTCAAAGGCTGGAAAATGTGTGGACGATTAGCTCCGGAGTTTTATGCCTTAGATTTGCTTTCCGACATATTGGGAACCGGAAAATCTTCTTTCCTGTATCAGGAATTGGTGGAGAAAAAACATCTTTTTACGGATATTTCAGCGTCAATTACAGCAACTTATGATCCGGGTGTTTTTGTCGTTTCCGCAAGACCTGCAGAGGGAATATCTTTACAAGAAGCAAACAACGCTTTAGAGAAATATCTCTATTCTTCTTTTAAAAACACTGATATTGAACATGCTTTACAAAAAGTAAAAAACAGTGTAGATTCAATTTTACTCAAAAATGAAATTAAAATTGAAGACCGCGCCGCCACGTTAGCCCTTTCAGAAACATTTCATAGTGTGGAAAGGTTTCAAAATGACAGAGAATTGTATTCTAATGTTGATGAAAGTCAGATAATTGATACTTTTAATAACGTAATTATTCCAACGAATGAAACAATATTGTTTTATAGGAATTATTACGAAATTCATAATACCCAAATCAAAGAGATCATAAACAATTAAAAACCATTTCTTAAAAATTATGCTTTTTATAGACCAACTTAAAGAGATTCAAACCCGCACGTCCGAGTTGAGGAGGTGTCTTTGACGTTGACGTCAAGTTAGATGAGATAAACTCTAAAGAAAAAATTACCCATGAAAGCGATTTTTGGGACGACCCGAAAACTGCTGAAAAACTGCTGAAAGAGATTAGTTTGATAAAGTCTTGGGTTAATGAATATGACCAAACGGCAGCCTTAGTGGATGACTTAACAGTATTATACGATTTTTTTGTTGCAGAGGAGGCAACCGAACAGGAGGTTGACGAAGCCTACAAAACCGCGCTGCAAGCCATTGAAAAATTGGAATTTAGAAACATGATGCGTGAAGAGGAAGATCCTTTTGGGGTAATTCTTACTATCAATTCCGGCGCAGGCGGTACCGAAAGTTGCGATTGGGCAGAGATGCTGCTCCGGATGTATTTGCGCTGGGGAGAACGAAACAAGTACGAAATTAAACTGTTAGACAGGCAAGAAGGCGATGTTGCCGGTATTAAATCGGCTACCATTGAGTTGGATGGCCCGTATGGTTACGGGTATTTGAAAAGCGAAAACGGCGTTCATCGTTTAGTGCGGCTATCTCCTTTTGATGCAGCAAATAAAAGACACACCTCTTTTGCTTCCGTGTATGCGTATCCTATGATTAACGATGATATTTCGATTGATGTGAATCCTGCGGATATTTCATGGGACACCTATCGTTCGAGCGGGCCCGGCGGGCAAAACGTAAACAAAGTGGAAACGGCGGTACGACTTTACCACCATCCTTCAGGAATTATTGTGGAATGTCAGGAAACGCGCTCACAACTCCAAAACCGCGAAAAAGCAATGCAGATGTTGAAATCGCAACTCTACCAACGCGAAATGGAGAAAAAACGAGAGAAAGTTTCCGAAATTGAGAGTTCAAAAAAACGAATAGAATGGGGTTCACAAATCAGAAGTTATGTGATGCACCCGTACAAAATGGTAAAAGACCTGCGCACCCGCTTTGAAACATCAAATGTGAACGCGGTGATGGATGGCGAATTGGACGATTTTATTAAGGCGTATTTGATGGAGAATTAAGATTTTTTTTTAAAAAGCGCGTCAAAATTTAAATCGTTTTGGTCAAATTTTGAATGGGTGTCGCAAAAACAAATCTGTCTTTTTTGGGTTAAGTTTTTTTTATACTATTATTTTCCTTTACCCCTTGACAAATGCGTTTTTGTAATGTATATTTGCGCGACATGAGGACGGTTACGTACCAAAAACGGTCGCGCCGCAGGCGCGCAATGATGCATAACCGTATGCAAGCGTAGCGCAGCTTACGGTAAGGGCGATACGTCGGCAACGTAAACCCCGCAGGGGTGAGATTATAAAAACAAAAACAGCGCATTGTACCGCATTAACGGCATGGAAGATCATATTCACATTTTATTATCACTGCATCCCACTCTTGCTCTTTCAGATTTTATGCGCGATTTAAAAGCAGACTCCAGTAA
>JAITUN010000076.1 GCA_031286285.1 Bacteroidales bacterium
AGTAAAACTACCTGAATATACTTGAATGAGTTCAGATATTGGCACCCAATCTGATGTGTTGGAAAAATTAGTTTTATTAGTATTCCCTATGTAAATAGATTGATTGGGTTTAATATAGTCGCAACTGCCCACTTTATAAAATGATACCGAATATATGGGCGAATCTATTGGGAGGTTGTCCATTTCTGATGCCTCATAAATCTGCTGAGAGTATGAATGGTGATATAAGGTGTTAATAGGAATTTCATGGGATAGTTCAGTGCCGTTTCCAATAACTATTTGGTTGCAATCGGAATTTTGTGCAATGGCTGCAGAAACAAAAAGCAGCATTGCAAATAGAGAAATTGTAATTTTTATTTTTTTTAATGTTCGTAGCATATTCTTTACGAAAGCATTATTTTCAGTATAAGAAAGCGTTATAGTTGTCATATCTAATTTATTTTTTGACTGCAAATATGCGATTTTTTTTGATTTTTCACTTTCATTTCTCATCAAATGTTTCAAAAAAAGTCGCGGTTAATGGTAATTTTTATCTATTTTTCGTCATTACACATTTATTTCAGTTTATCCTCAATCGCCTTAAACCCTTTACCCAAAATTTCGTGAGCGTCTTGAATTGAGATAAAAGCAGCTGGGTCAATATTAAAAATAAATTGCACCAAATCAGGGATTTCACGTCTATTTACAACGGTAAAGAGGACTTCCTTTTTTTCCTTTGTAAACATCCCTTTTCCATCGAAAATAGTTCCTCCGCGCTTCAGGTCGTAAATAATTGCGTTACGGATCTCTTCACTTTTTTCTGAAATAATAAATACGGTTTTATCATCTGAAAAACCTTTTAATATCACATCAATAACTTTGCCCATTATGAAAATAGTAAGCCAGGAGTACAATGGAATTTTCCAATCTTTAAAAACCAAAAACCCAAATATTACAATTACTGAATCCACAATCATCAACTGTGTTCCTAGTGGAATTTTTGTATATTTAGATAATATGGAAGCCAAAACATCTGTTCCGCCACTTGACGCTCTTGATTTAAAGATCAGCCCGACGCCCACTCCCATAACAGCACCACCAAACATACTTGCTAATAAAACTTCATCGTGTAAGTTTAAAGGATCATTTCCAATAAGATAGATTAACCCATCTGTAAAAATAGCAGTTAACACAAAGCATACAAAAGTTTTAACACCAAAGCGAGAACCCAACATTTTGAGTCCAAATAAAGTGAGGGGCAGGTTAAAACAAAGCGCTGCCATTCCAACAGGAAATCCAAATTTATGATGCAAAACAATGGATATGCCATAAATTCCGCCTGGGACAATCTTATAGGGTGTCATAAAAAAGGCATACCCTAATGCCAAAATAAAAGTTCCAACAACCAAGTATGTGTACGAAAATAGCCATTTTTTTGAGAATGGTTTATCTTTTAACAGAGGAATAAAAGTTTGTGTCATTATGATTTTTTTTTTTCGGCAAAGAAATAAGATTTTTTGCTACTATTAACAATTTTCAAAAATTGTACTACTCACTATTTGTCAACAACAAAACGCTTTTGGAAAATTAGAACCGGTTTGTTTACAGCTAAAGCATATTTTTATGGAGAAATAATTATCATTTTCAACGCTTTCAGCAAAAAAAAAAACTATTTTTGCCGAAAAAATAATATTGAATTACCAAACTATTTTAAATAAATGTATTATGAAAAATATGAGATTTACCACTATTCCTCTTGCTGAAATACGAAAAGTAAAAAGAATCGTCCTTTTTCTTTTCGCGTGTTTTATCTTTAGTTGCTCACTGTCAGCACAAAAATCCACTCCCATTAAAGCATATAATCTTTTTTTTGATAAAGATTTTGTGAAAGCCAAAGAAGCTATTGACATTTGTATGTTAGATGAAAAATTGGCGCAAAAAGCGCAAACATGGCTTTACAAGGCAAACATCTACTTTTATTTAGCTAATCAGGAATATGATGCCAAAAGAGAAAACCAAGAGTATCAAGTCAAATTTCTGGAAGCTGCGGAAGGCGCTTTCGATGCTTTTACTAAAGCATTTGAGTTGAGTAAAAATGTGGAAGCCTATGATATGTTATCCCCCAATGAAGGGTTAGCAAAACTATACGCACTCCTGTTAGTTCAAGGGGTTGATGAATTGATTATAGGCAAATACAGTGATGCAAAACGTATTTTGGAAAAAGCAGTGAGCAGTTATGAGTTAGTATCTCCACCTCAATTTTCTTTACATGGCGAACTATACTATTATTACGCTTATACTTTGGAAATGCTCAATGATTCTGAAAACGCCACCCTCTTTTATAATAAAGCAATCCTTGATGGTTCCAATAATGTAAATGTTTTTATTCGACTCTTTGAAAACTATAAAAAAGATAAAAAAATTGATAAAATCAAAGAGATTTTAGAAGCAGGAAAAAAATCGCTCCCAAACAATCCGGCGCTTATTGTGTCTGAAATTGATTACTACTATTTTATTGGAGAAAAAGCAACCGCTCAAAAATTAATAGATGCCCTCCCTTCATCCGTTTTCGAAAACGCTGATTTGTTGGTAAATGTTGCTAACTTTTATATTGTGGATACCAATTACACCAAAGCCTACGATTTGCTAAAAAAAGCCAATCAAATTACACCAAATAATTTTGTTATTTTTTACAATCTTGGCGTTTGTGCCTACTACTTATCTGAAGAAAACTTTCAAAAAGCCAACGATTTAGAAGTAAAAGGCGACAAAAGCAATGCGATGATTTTTAAGACAAAGTCGGAAAACTTCTTGCTTGAAGCACAAAATTATTTTGAGCGCGTTCACCAGACAGAGCCGCAAGATATTAACGTAATGTACACACTGCGTTCCATTTATGCCAGGTTATTATCACCAAAATATGATGAAATGGATGCAAGGATAAAGGCGGCGGAACAGTAGTGGTTAGTGGTTAGTGGTTAATAATACTTGATACCATTTTGTATAACATCTTCAAATCTTCATTTTCTAATGCTTTGCAGTGCTTATCCATAATAGAAACATCGTTGCGTTTTGCGGGACCGGTTTGAACTAATCGGGGGTCGTTGTGTTTGGCTTTTTCTAAACTGTTTTCCAACAAAGGAAAAATGAGCGACCAATCTAAGTTATTATCTTCAAAAATCTGATACGCAATACCATACATTGCATTTGTGAAATTATTAGCAAAAACCGCCGCCAAGTGCATTGCAAAACGCTGTTTCTCATTAATTTTATGTACAATACTAAACACCGATTCTGCCCATCGGAGAAGTGCGTTCTCAAAATCTAAATCACTACCTTCGATGCAAATGGGAATATTTTTAAGACCGGAAGAGCGTAAGACCGGAAGAGCGTAAGATTTTTCTCCTACCTTCTGTCTCCTATCTCCCATCTCCTTGTTCGGCTGAGATTCTATCTCAGTCGTTATCGTCTGATACGGATAAACCACTCCATATTTTTCCGCAAACGGCGCCAATATATTTTGTGAAAGCGAACCTGAAGTGTGAACCGCACAAGTCATTTTAAATGAAATTTGTTGCAAAACATCCCCATAAACGTCATCTTTTAAAGCAAAAATATACAGATCAGAATCCTGAGGCAATGTTTCTATTTTTCTACTTAAAACTGAAACAACCGACAAATGAGCCTGATTTTGAAGTGTTTTGAACATCCATGTTCCAATATTTCCTGTGCCAATAATGGCGATTTTAGTAAACATCATAAAAAATTTCGGCAAAAGTAATTTTTTATAGAGAAAAAAATAAAACAAATAGTTATTTCTTTCGTTAGTAACGCAAAGCGTAACTATTTATTAACTATGATTACTTCATTTAAAGATAAAGAAACTGAAAAAATTTGGAATGGAATAGTTTCTACTAAATTACCGTTTGAAATCCAATTAATTGCTCGGAGAAAACTTAGAATGATTAATAACTCACAAAATATAAACGATTTACGAATTCCTCCTTCAAATAACTTAAAAAAACTGCAAGGCGATTTTAAAAACAAATTCAGTATTCGTATAAATGATCAGTGGCGGATTGTTTTTTGTTGGGATGACAATAATAGTTCAGATATTGAAATAATAGATTATCATTAAAATAGATAAAAAATGAAAAAAATTAGAAACATAACACCCGGTGAAATTTTGCAAGAAGAATTTCTAATTCCAATGTCTATTTCGCAATACAGACTTGCTAAAGAATTAGAGATTCCACAAACACGGATTTCCGGAATTATTAATGGAACTCGCAGAATTACTGCTGATACCGCATTGCGTTTAAGTTCTTTTTTTGGAAATTCTGCTAAGTTTTGGCTCGGATTGCAGAATGATTTTGATATTGAAAATGCTGAAATTCTTCAACCATCTTTATATCAGCAAATAAAAAAAGAAAATTATACAAAAAGAAAAGCAAAAGTATTTGCATAACAAAACCATATGAAATTCGGTACTTTTTATTTAATCCCTTCGCCTTTGGCGGAATCAGATTTTGCAAAAATATTTCCTGCTTATAATTCGGAAATCATACAAGAGATCGACCATTTTATAGTGGAAGATCTGCGCACAGGAAGGCGTTTCGTGAAAAAATTGGGCATGCAAAAACCCATAGAGAGTTTGCATTTTTCTACATTAAACGAACACACGAAAGGCGACGGGATTGAAACTTTGCTGCAACCACTCAAAGAGGGTGAAAATTTGGGGCTCATTTCTGATGCGGGGACTCCTTGCATTGCCGATCCCGGGAGCATCTTAGTCTCCCGCGCGCAGCATTTGGGCATTGAGGTCATTCCGCTCATCGGTCCCAATTCAATACTGTTGGCGCTCATGGCATCGGGGCTGAACGGACAATCTTTCGCTTTTCACGGATACTTGCCCCGCGAACAGCCCGACAGAGAACGACAGTTGGGTTTCTTGGAATCATTGTTAAAAAAGAGCAACCAAACCCAGATTTTTATCGAAACACCATACCGCAACAACCACGTGTTTAAATCTATACTTTCTGTTTGCGATCCGGCTACACGGCTCTGTCTCGGCGTAAATATCACAGCAGATAATCAGATGATTAAAACCATGACTGTCAAAAAATGGAAAACACAGCAGATCGATTTGCACAAACAACCGACTGTGTTTTTGTTGGGAAGGTGAAAAATTATTTCTTTTGACTTCACCAATTCATTCATTCAACAAAAAACAGCAAAAAAACTCTAAATATTTAACAATAAGTAGATTATGGGTATCTTATTGTTTTTCAATAATTACAATCTTACCATAAGTAATTCCCAATGACGTTTTAACATAAGCACAAACAAAAAATGGGCAATATCCTACTAAGCGCTTTGAAAATTGTCCTGTACCACTTCCTGGAACTTTAACCCATACAGGAGGATCGTAACCGCAACCTGGTTCCCAAGAAGTAGGGGAATAGTAACTTGAGCAAACGAAACCTCTTTCAAAATATTCAGGAGTTCCGGCATTGGTTATTTCTCCTGTAAAAGTTGCATCAACTGAACCTTGATACCAGGTATCATACACTATATCTGTTGGCTCTAATGTTGTAAGAACAGGAGAGGTAAATTTCATACATTTTACTTCGCATTTGGCATTAAAACTGCCATCTTCTGTGATAACTGAAATATCAACTGTGCCTTCAGTTTTTGCAGAAACAAGCCCATATTTATCTACAGAAGCAATTAATGGATTACTACTATTCCATGATATATTCTTATTAGTGGCATTACTTGGGGTAACTGTTGCTGTAAGTTGTTCGCGAGTTCCAACTCCTAAATCAATTTTTGTTTTGTCAAGTTTTACTCCGGTTACATTCACTCTTTTTATTACTTCCAATTCGCATTTAGCTGTTTTATTTCCATCAATTGTTGTAACCGTAATAATTGCTTTACCCAAATCAATAGGAGAAATGATTCCATTATTATTTCCTACAATAGCAACAGATGGTTTGTTACTAGTATAGAACACCTCTTTAATCGTGGCATTTTCCGGAAGCACAGTAGCTATCAGTGTTTCTGTTTCACCAATATCAAGTATAAGTGTATTTTTATTAAGTCTGACATCAGCAACAGGAATTTCATCAACTTTTACGGTACATGTTGCCGTATAACCACCATCAATAGTAGTAACCACAATTGTGGTAATGCCTTTGTTTAAAGCAGTTACTAACCCATTTGGCATTACAGTAGCAACAAGAACATTGCTACTTGTCCAAGTTACAGTTTTATTGGATGCTTTTTCAGGAAGAACAGTAGCGAGAAGTGTCTCTGTTTCTCCAACTCCAAGGGTTAAATTTGGTTTATTCATTGCTACTCCTGTAACAGAAATTTTCTTTTCGCAAGACACGAAAATGACAGTCAACATTACTATTAGTGCAACTAATGAGATAAATAGTTTTTTCATTATTCTAAATTTTAATAATTATTTTGTGGAAACTGCATGATTGTATTCGTCAGTTTATTTTCTTATTATTTATTATTTATAATTCACGTTATACTTAATAATATCAAATTTCCTTTTACTATCCGCTACACTGTCGTTCCGCTTTCAGGTAACCGCAAAATATCCGTAAATTGATAAAGTTGCCCCGCTAGGATTCGAACCCAGACATACAGAACCAGAATCTGCGGTGCTACCATTACACAACAGGGCAGAATAAATTTACGGCAAAAATAGAAAAATAAAGCAATTTATATTACTTTGCAATGCGAAAAAATAAATAGAACTTTTATACAATTATGATGAAGCGCAAAATTGTTATTACAGCTGACGGCTCTCATACAATATATTCCGAAGAGGTTAAGCAACACTACCATTCCCATTTCGGGGCGTTACAAGAATCTATGCACATTTTCATTGAAGCGGGTTTTTGCTCTCCCATTTTTTCCAAATTGAAAAATATTTCAGTATTGGAAGTTGGATTCGGCACAGGGTTGAATGCACTATTAACCTACTTCAAATCCAAAGAGTTGCGCAAAAAAGTCTATTATGAAACGATGGAACTGTACCCGCTTACCTCACAAGAAGTAGAGCAACTGAACTATCCTTCACTCCTCCCCTACCCTAATGCAAAAGAGATATTTATGGCTCTACACAACGCTCAATGGAATCAAGAACAGAAAATATCTCAAGAGTTTACCTTGCTTAAACGACAAATCTCTGCACTCAATGCAGAGTATCCGCCCAACACTTTTAATTTAGTCTATTTTGATGCTTTTTCTCCCGAAGCACAGCCTGAACTGTGGACAAAAGAAGTTTTTAAGACAATATATGACTGTATAAAAAATGGTGGCATTTTATTAACTTACTGTACAAAAGGAAATGTAAAACAAACTTTATCAACACTTGGTTTTCAAATTGAGAAATTGCCGGGACCTATTGGAAAACGAGAGATTTTAAGGGGAAAGAAAAAGTAAAATATTTTTTTCATCTATATAGTATTGTTTTATGTTAATTTGCACCCCAAAATAAAACTATGAAAGATTCAACTCAAAGCGCCCTCGGAAACCGCATCGTGGAAGTTCTCTCCAAAAGCGGAAAAGAAAAATATAACTACAAACAGATTGCCGGTAAAGTGGGGATCTTCGACCGAAAAGGGCGAGATACCATCAAACAAATTATCAACGATTTTGTGGATGCCAAAATTTTACTTCACGTAGGCAGAGGCAAATACAGTTTCAACCCTAAATACTTAACCAAAGAGAATACCGGAAAAAACTATGTCATCGGGAAACTTTCTATTAGTAGGAACGGCGCGGCTTACGTAATTACTGAAGGGTTGGAGGATGAGGATATTTTTATTGCCGAAGGAAATTTAAGCAACGCTTTACACAATGATATGGTGAAAGTTGTTGTTTTCCCAGCCCGCAACAGAAGACGCCCCGAAGGACAAATTGTTGAAATAGTTGACCGCAGCAAAAAACAGTTGGTTGGCGCGATCTCCATTTCTAAAGGAATTGCTTATTTTATTCCTGATAACCCTGCCTATCGTCGTGATATTTTAATACCCGGACGGCTTCTGAACGGCGCAAAAACCGGCGATAAAGTGGTGGTGGTGATTACCGATTGGATTGCAGGCACAAGAAGTCCATTGGGCGAAGTGGTGCACGTGCTTGGAAAACCTGGTGATAATAACGTGGAAATGAACGCTATCTTAGCAGAGTTCGACTTCCCGATGAAGTTCAGCGATGCCGTTGAAAAAGAGTGCGAGAAAATTGATGCCCAACTCTCTGAAAAAGAGATCGCTTCGCGCAGAGATTTCCGAGATATTACCACTTTTACCATTGACCCAGCAGATGCCAAAGATTTCGACGATGCCGTATCTTACGAAAGTCTTGGGAATGGAATGCACCGTGTGGGGATTCACATTGCAGACGTCTCTTTCTACGTGCGCCCACAAAGCACCATTGACAGAGAGGCTTACGAGAGAGGAACCTCTGTATATTTAGTTGATAGAACTATCTCTATGCTACCCGAAAAGTTATCCAACGAACTCTGTTCACTGAGACCTAATGAAGATAAACTCTGCTACAGTGCTGTTTTTGATTTAGATGACCACGCCAAAGTACATAAAGAGTGGTTTGGAAGAACCGTCATCAAATCGAACAGACGTTTCGATTACGACGAAGCGCAGGAGATTATTGAAACCAAACAGGGAGATTTTGCCGATGTTATTTTAAAAATCAATGACTTGGCCCTTAAATTACGACAACAACGTTTCGATAATAATGCCGTTAATTTTGAAACCGAAGAGGTGCGTTTTAAATTGGATGAAAACGGAAAACCAATTGGTGTATTCTTAAAAGTGCAACGCGAGGCTAATTGGTTGATTGAAGAGATGATGTTGTTGGCTAACAAACGGGTAGCCGAAAGAATCGGCAG
>JAITUN010000108.1 GCA_031286285.1 Bacteroidales bacterium
ACCAACAACAGGAAATAAAAAAAAAATTGTTAGCAACGATTTATGATGAGGCGTGCAGTGAAAATGTGGCAGGACTCTTTTTGTACGCTGCAAATCAATATGTTGCAAACTATTATAGAAAATTGGGGTTTGTTGACTTCTTTTTTCGTAACCATTTTTGGTATTATAAAGAAAAAATTCTTTCACAAGAAAATAAATCCTCAAGAAAAATCAACTTCATATCCCCTGAACTCTTTCACAAACACAGGGTTCAGAAACTTGAAAACCATTGTTTTGTAAATTGGAATGAAGGTTTTTTCAGATTTTTAAACGAATCTAAAATTCAATTTTATGAGTATGAAAATTGTTTTTTCTCTTTTAAAACGATGTACAACAATATTATAGTTGATGAGTTATGGGGCGATATCCAGCACGAAAAAATCGCATGTGCATTATTTGAACATCATCCTGAATTTGAAACTGTTCATATCCGTGCGATGGGCAACGACATTTGTTGCGGACAAATGAAATGGTGCAAATCTTTAGAAAAAGAGATTCCAAAGGGCTATTTTGCTTTTGCGATGGAGTGAGATATGAGTAGTGAGTACTTACTACTCCCCAATATTATAAAAATACTTGTTTACTTTTTCCTTATAATAATATTGTAATGCCGGTGGCACCGTCTTCAACAGCTCTGTTTGCTGAGAACGGTTTTTGTCGAATTGCCACTCCTTGGGTGGCGATGGGTTGTATTTCTCGCGGGCTTCTGTAGATTCACGTTTTTCTTCTTGCTCGCGTTCCTGTTGAGCGCGTTCGCTCTCTAACATACGAGTCTCTATGCTTTTTTGCCTTGTAATGGTTTGCGCTGAAATGGAACGATTTACCAACTCTTTCTCCGTTTTCTTCATCTCTTCCAAGAGTTGTTCTATAGATTTGTCGCCCGTACCGTACTGCCCTTTCAACTCATCGTTATGGTCTTGCATCATTTTGCGGATCGCTTCTTGTTGGGCTGCCATACGCGCAAATTGTTCGCTCATCCCTTGCTGAGCCTGAGTGGGTACAGTTCCGTTTGGTTTATCACCTTGTTGCAAAGAGCGTTGCATCGCTTCCATTTGGCGATTAAGTTGTTGCTGAAGTTCGCGTGCCGTTTTAGGCTTCCCTTTCCCTTTCCCACCGGGTTTGCTGCACGAACCTTTCCCGCCTTTGTTGCACTTGGAGTTGCATTCCGACTGCTTTTCTTTCATCTTCTTCAAAGATTCTCCCAACATTAACGCCAAATTATTCATAGAAGTTAATGCAAACTGCTGGTTTGAGTTAGCTTGTGAAATTTGACGCTCTATCAATTGTGTTCGTGACATTGCAGAATACTCTCTTATTTTTGTAACTTCTTTTGTAATAAAAGGTTCTACCATAGGTTGGCGTTTTGCCAGTTGTGTTAGCGAATCATCAATCATCCGCATATAATCCTGAATATTGGATTGTTCGCGCATTAAATCGGTTAATAACGGCGACTTGGCGCCTGCTTTCTTCACGGCAAGCATCACATCCTCCTGTTTAAAGGAGGTACGAATAAGATTATCTAAAATTTGGCGCAAAGTTTCAATATCTTCCGCAATATCTTCGGCTTCGGCTTCATTCTTCTCCTGTTCCATCTCATCTGCCATCTCATCCATATCGCTTGAGGCGCCTCCCTGACTATCTTTGGCTTTCGATCGGTTGTTTTTGCTCAGTTGTTCAGCCGCATCTTTCATTTTGTCCATAATTTGCTTTTCTTGCTCCGAGCGGTTTTTCAATTTGTTCGGCTCCTCCAACTCCTTATTCAGCTTATTTAGATCTTGAATATCTTTCTTAATGTCCTGAAATTTTTCATTCAACTGTTCTTGTTTTTGCTGCAATTCTTCTTTTGGAATCGCTTTTTTGTCGGTTTGTTGCGATAAATCTTTTTGCTCTTGCGCCAAGTTACGCAGATTATCAATTACCTCCTGAAATTTCTTTTCAAATTCCAAAAGTTTAAACAGTTCCAACTGCTGGTCCAAAGACTTATTAATATCTTCAGCGCTCATTTGCATTTTTTGCAACGCCTCGCGCATTTGGTCTTTATTCATCTCCTGCATCATCTCCTGCATCTTTTCAATCATCTTTTTAATCTCATCGGAAAGAAGATTATCGAAACGTTTTTGTAGCTCTTCCTGTTTTTTCAAAATTTCTGAAGCCGTATTTTTATATTGTTCCTCTTTTATCAAATTTTGTTCTTGATTCTCTTTCGATTCCAGAATTTTGTTTTGCAACTCTTTGAATTTTTCCATCAAAGCTTCCATTTTCTTCTTATCCTGCCAATTCGGTTCATTTACTTGAAGCAATTGTTGATTCATTTTCTCTAATTCTTTCGCTAAATCAGAGGCTTCTTTTGCTAAGTCATCCATCGAACTTTTTGCTTTTTCGTTCCCCTGCTCAATCTCTTTATTGATTTCGTCCATAGTTTTCAGCCGGAAAGTAACAGACTGCGTTTTTGACGCTTTCGGACCATTAACGCCATCATTATCTTTTACTTCAAAGAAATAATCCATAGAATAACCCGGATACAGGTTTAACGAACCGGCATCAAAATGAAAATAAAAATCTTGAATCGTATTATTTTTATTGATATTAATGTCAATGGTTTTATTTTGTTCTAAGAGGTTTTTATTTTCATCAAAAACAGAATACACAAACTTTAAACTTGAAAATCCATAATCATCTTTTATATTGCCTTTAAAATAAACTCTATCGGAAAATAAAGAATCTGTTTGACTTTGCACACCAATTTCAGGATACAGATCTTTAATTACTTGAATATTATACGACAAGGTATCGGGATTTACAAAATAACTGTTTTTATTAACGGTAATGTAGTGAAAACTTTCGCGTGCCGTATATGAATATGTAAACACTTCTTTTTCAGGAGTTAATATTTCTTCTTTATCTTGTAAAATAAACTCAATACGGTCAGTGTTTTTGGTATAAAAGTTCCATGTAATTCTTGTCCCTTCGGGAACCGTAGCATCTCCGTTATTTTCAACAATTTCTTTATTTTTATTGAGATATGAGGGATAATTAAGTTCCATTACATAACTCACAATCACAGGTTTGGGAAGCACGTTCAAGGTATAAAAATGCGTAGTAACCTCATCGGTTTGCAATTGGAATGTAATATCTCTTTGCACATTAGAAAAAGTATAAGAAAACTCAGAATTGGATTGTTTTGCGCACCTGTAGTTTCGTTTTTCATACACCATAAAAAGTTCAGCAGGCGCCTCTTCGCCTTCAATTTTGATATGAACTGTAAAATCATCATTTTGAAGTGTTTTCAAACTTTTGTTCACCACTTCAATCTTATAGGGGGCAGGTTTTTCAAAATATTGTTGATACCTTACGATTCGCTGTGTGGATTCAGTAAAGATTTCACTTTTAGTTGAAAACAGAACACAAAAGAGCAATACCGGGATAACTGCCCATTTCACAAATTTTGTGCTTTTTTTAAATGGGATCGCTTTAATAAATGCAAACGGCTTTAAAGTTTCAATTTTAGTATCAATAGCGGCATTAAGCAAGTCTAAACTTCTAAATTTTCCGGTTTCTATTTGATTTTCCAATTGAATAACATTAAGCAACTTATCATCAATTTCCGGAAAATGTTTTCCGATAATTTTTGAGACAGCAGAGGAATTAAGGGTTTTTCCCAGACCTGCCATTTTTAAAAGAGGATGCACCAAATAAACTGCAATAGTGGCAACAAGGAGCGCTAAATAGCTGTAAAAGAGAACGGCACGTGTGGTAGAATTGAGGTAAGAAAAATACTCTAACAGCGCAAATATGATGAAGACACCCAGTGTAGTCATCACAAAAACGAGCGCACCTTTGTATAATTTATTGAGATAATACTTTTGTACAAACTCTTTAATTTTTTGGTGAATAAAAATTCGATTTTCAGTCATAGCGGTTTAATAACGTTTGGAGTAGAAAAATCGTATTGTGTTTTAAAAAAACAGAACAAATTATGGAAAGTTATTTTGGACTTATAGTTTTATCGTTCATCAAGATATTCCCGCAATGCTTCAATTACTTTTTTTTCAGGAAACTGTTCAGACACAATTAGAATGATCTCTTTATTTGAAAGATGAGTATTCTTTTCTATCTCTTTTAGAATGGCTTCTTTCTCTTTCCGAGCCATTCTAATAGACCGAGTTTGACGACACACATCGCAATTGTCGCACGGTTCGCTCTTGCTCTCTCCAAAATAGTCTAACAACAGTTGACTTCTACAGGTATTTTGGTTCTCAACAAAATGCAAAACAGAATCTAATCTCTTTTTT
>JAITUN010000129.1 GCA_031286285.1 Bacteroidales bacterium
AAATATGCTGTTTTTACTATCATTCATACTCTTTTTGCAGAATTATTTAAACATCTTTTACCTTACTATTTGCCCAATGAACATTACAACCGCAACGATTAATGTTATTATAAATATCCCCAAAAGAAAAGCAAGAACTGCCTTGAGGTAACTTGTCGCTTTTTTCTTATCAAAAAATTGCCCGATTCCCCAAAAGGTATAAATCGTACTAACAAAAATTAATATCGGTAAAATATTTGCAGGTATCATGGCTTGAACAATAATAGCAACAGAAAGAAATAGCGCTTTTACTCCGGACAGATAACACATGAGAACAAAAACCTCAAAAAGATTGTAATCGGATTTCCTGAAAACTAATCTTATCCAAAATGCCATAAACAAGTCTATCATTATAGTCACATAACCTTTATTTTCCATAATCCACTTTTGCAAATGTTGCATGATATGGGGTTCGGTCGTTTTGAATTGCGGTATATAATCAATTTTTAAAAAGTGACTGATAAGCGTAAGAATTAATGAAGTAATAATAAGATATGTTACCGGTTTTACATACCGGCTTCTATCTTCTGTAATGTAATGTTTAACACTATCTCCGGGACTTGATAAAATTTTTACTGTGGTATAAAAAAATCCTTTGTCCGTAAACAAAGTGTTATTAATTTCATGAGCAACATAACTTTTGTCAATTTTATTAAGTTTTACAGGATGACCACAGTTTGAGCAATAATCGCCATCGGTTTGAGAATTACAATTTTTACAAATATTCATTTTCTATTGTTTTTTATTTCACATTCATCAGTTTTCTCAAAATTCCTATCTGAAAAAATTACAAAAGCAGTTTCATTAACTTTTCTGCCTCAGCTTCATTTTCTGCTTCCGCATAGATACGAATTATCGGTTCGGTGTTCGATGGGCGCAAATGTACCCAACCTTTTTCAAAATCTATCTTCACGCCATCCATCATATTCGGGTGGTAATCGGCAAACTTTTGCGCTATTTTTTGCAAGAGTTCCTGCAGATTAATATCTTCTGTGAGTTCAATTTTGTTTTTAATAATCACATAATTAGGATACAATGCTTTAATTTCGGAGCATTTTAATTTTGTTTTTGCCATAAACGATAAAAACAGTGCAATGCCCACTAATGCATCTCGCCCGTAGTGCAATTCGGGAAGGATTACGCCGCCGTTTCCTTCGCCGCCAATCACGGCTTGAGTTTCTTTCATTTTTTCCACCACATTCACTTCGCCCACTGCGGTGGCAGAATAGGAAATGCCATGCCTTTCGCTCACATCTTTCAATGCCCTTGAAGAGGAAAGATTGGAAACGGTATTTCCTTTTTTGTGTCGTAACACATAATCGGCAATAGCCACCAACGTATATTCTTCGCCAAACATTTCGCCGTTTTCCATCACTATTGCCAAGCGGTCAACATCGGGGTCAACCACAAAACCCACATCGTACACCGCATACCGCTCATCGCTCACCGCACTCCGCATAACCGATGCTATTTCGTGTAAATGTTCGGGCAGGGGCTCCGGATTGTGAGGAAAAATACCGGTAGGCTCTCCATACAGCGCCTTGTATTTTGCTACTCCCAATTTCTGTAGCAACATAGGAATAGCAATGCCGCCGGTAGAGTTTACCGCATCGAAAACTACGGAGAAATTTGCCTCCTTAATAGCTTTAACATCTATCAATTCCAAATTCAAAATCTCGTTAATGTGGTCTTCAATCGCGTACTCATATTTAGTATAACTCCCCAATTGCTCTACAGAATCAAAATTAAAATCTTCTTTTTCAGCAATATCTAATAACCGTTTTCCTTCTTCGGCAGAAATAAATTCACCTTTTTCGTTTAAGAGTTTCAGTGCATTCCAATGCATGGGGTTGTGGCTGGCAGTAATGATGATTCCGCCGTTTGCCTGATGCTTTACTACAGCCATCTCAACGGTGGGTGTAGTAGAGAGTCCCACATCAATCACATCTACGCCCATACTTTGCAACGTGGCGCACACCAATTGACTGAGAATCTCGCCGGAAATGCGGGCATCGCGCCCTACGACTATTTTGCGGTGTGCGGTGCGCGAAACTTGTAATTCGGCGAGTAAGGTAACGAATGCCGAAGTAAATTTCACTACGTCTATTGGGGTAAGGTTTTCGCCTGCTTTGCCGCCAATAGTGCCGCGAATACCGGATATGGATTTGATAAGAGCCATGCGTTTCTTTTTTATTCCACAAAAAAACAAAAAAAATGATTACACCCCTTGACAAAGGGTTTTTTGGAATGTATATTTGCAGCGCAATAAATTATTAAATCTTTAAATTCTAAATGTTCAATGCCCTCTTAAACTTCTTCTACCCTCGCATTTGTATAAGTTGCGGAAATGTTTTATTGCCACAGGAACAGTTTTTTTGTTTGCATTGTTTGTACAATTTTCCTGAAACGCGTTATCACGAATTTGATGATTCGCCATTATCGCAACTATTTCTTGGACGTGTAAAGGTGGAAAATGTAGGAGCGTTTCTGTTTTATAAAAAAGGAAATCAAACGCAAAAAATCTTGCATCAACTAAAATATCATGGCGTTAAAGAAGTGGGTGAGTTTTTGGGCAATATCTATGGAACACAATTGATTAATCGCGAAAAATGGAAAACCATTGAGATGATTCTCCCCATTCCGTTGCACAAGAAAAAAGAGAAAAAACGAGGGTATAACCAAAGCGAGTGGATTGCCAAAGGGTTAAGCGCCGGCATGCAGATTCCTTATCACACAAATTTGCTGCTCCGCACAGAGTTTACGGAAACACAAACAAAAAAAAACCGCTTTCATCGTTGGGAAAATGTAAAGGAAGTATTTCATCTCACCGATTTCAACGCATTAGCAAATAAGCATGTACTGTTATGCGATGACGTATTGACCACCGGCGCTACGTTAGAAGCCGCCATTCAAAAGTTGCTGGCGGTTCCTTCCGTAAAAGTCAGCGTGGCTACTTTGGCAACAGCGCAATAATTTTTTTTTAAAAATATAATTCTTTTTATACTTTTGCAGCGAAGTATTAACAAAAACATTGCGTATGCCATAACCAAAATTGTGCTTATATGCACAAATTACACTTGAAAAAGTGTAACCATATTCTTGCTTCTGAAACCTGAGAAACTTCAAAAGTAAATTCAAAACACTCGTAGAAATGCGGGCTTAATTATTTGAATTTACAGGTAATCTCAGGGCCTCAGGAGCGGATATTTAAGTCCGTTTTTTTATTTTATTAAAAATCATCTCATCATCTCATCATCTCATCATCTCATCATCTCATCATCTCATCATCTCATCATCTCATCATTTAATTCCCGTCAGTTGAAACTGACGGCAAACCCTTTAACCCTTTAACCTCTT
>JAITUN010000128.1 GCA_031286285.1 Bacteroidales bacterium
GGAATGATAGCAGTGGTTGGATTTACGAGTTGGCAAACTTCGGCGAGACATTCGGCGGAGGCGTGTCCGCTGGTGTGCAGTTGTTGCTTGTTAGAAAACATATCCCATACTTCCGCAAAATCGGGTATTATGTTTTCGCTTTTCAAATATCCGTCCCAATAGGAATAAATCAGCAGGGTTTGTTCTTGGGGGAGTTGCTGTAATAAATCCTGCAGGGCATTTTCTGTGTACGGGTAGCGGCTGTGCGTGGTTTTGCCACGAATCAACATACAAAAACCTGTTTTCTCAATAAGAGAAAACTGTGATTGCTTGCCATGCTTGTAAAAATGAACGTTATCGAATTGAAACAAAGGAGATTTTGCTATGGAACTGAAAACTTTAAGTACATCCTCTTGATAGTTGTCGCACAGAAAACTTCGTTTGGCTTGTTTGCTTGCCGCATGAAAACTTGCCAAACGCTCCATGTCGGTTGAGGAACATAAAACAAACACATATTTATACTGTTTCATGAGTTCCATTGCCTTTTTTTGCAGGTCTTGTTCGCGCATCGGTTGTTCATCGGGGCGTGAAAGCATGGTGCCTTCGGTAATCAGTACATCTATCGGCTTTTTGAGAATGTAGGATTTGAGGGTAGGAATCAGCCCTTTACTTGTATATCCGTGTCCCCGAAAATCGCCCGTATGCAAAATGCGTTTACATAGTCCGTTGGTTTCTTCAATCAAAAACATATAAGCGTCGCAGGCGGAATGGCTTACATAATAGGGCGTAACGGCGATATTGCCTACCACGATTCTTTTATTAGCCGTGAATGTTTGGAAAGAATTCAATTTTTGTAACAACTCCAGTGTAACCTCTTTTTTAAATCTTGGCGATTTGGCAAGTCGTTCATACTTAATTTGCATGATTTTTTTGGCGGTTTCGCCTATATATTGTTGCACGCTGTTGGGTACGAATTTGAACAAATCCACATGGTCGCCATGATAATGCGTGTAGAAAATTGCTTGCACGCCTTTGGTTAGCTCTGCAATGGTTTCATAATTGGCTTTGTCATCTTCCTCAGGTTGTTCGCCTTTAGGAAGATTGTGTCCCAAGTCAATGAAAATTTTTGTAGTTCTGGTGGCAATTTCGGTAATACAACCGCCTATTTGGTTGATGCCGCGATGGATGGTGATTTGCATGGGGCTAATAATTTGCTTATAATTTGTGGTTCATTTTCATTTTCAAAAGTAAAATCCGCTTCCCCTTCAAAAGCATCTTCCATAATTTCGTTCAACGCTTGTGTAATTTTTTCGTGCGGTTGTTGCCGCAATACATCAAAGCACGACCACGTAAGAGCATCTTCGCTATTGGACTAGCAGCAATGACTTTTTCTATTTTTCCGTTGCGTTCGAGCGTTGCATTCAGGAATGTGTACAACGCTTTTTCTCTGTCGGGATAGACGGCGTAGTTGCAGAAGTAGGTTTTGTATATCATAATGTTAATAAATTAATTTTTTTAATTCACTAACATAATTATTTTCGTTAAACTGTATTGGCTTTATATATTTATCTTTATATTTTTTTGCTACTTTTAAGAAACATAAAAAAACAACCACTTTGTTTTCTTTGGTAATTCCATTGGCTTTTTTTGAATCATCATCAATAAGTATTTCAAATGCTTTTTCGTATTTTTCTATCAAAGAAGTTATTGTTCCTTCATCATAACTTTTTAATACATGGACAAAATAATTTGGTTCGTTGTTTTCTTTTGGTTCATACTTTAATTTTATAAAGTCTTTTTCCAAGTCGAATAATTCTTTGTTTAGTGCTTTAAACTCAACAAGATGTTCTCGATTGAAATTCGTATCGAATATACAAACATCTGTTTTCCCCGATTCGCCATTTTCCTTATCAATAATTGGTTTTTCTAATTTTTTACCATTTTTACTAAAAGTGTATTTAAATTGGGTTGGGGTTTCAACAGAATAATAAAAACCCTCATTTTCTGGTTTTTCCATTTCTCTTACAAACAAAAAACGGGCTTCTTGCTCGCTTATCCGTTTATGTTTCACTTCATTTACCTTTTCTTCAATACGATAACTTGGAAAAATCAATTTACTCTTTTGTTTTTCTGAAATTTTATTTTCCCAACCAATTCTTTGCAATTCTTGCAAACTCTTTTTGATTAAATTTTCTACTTTGCACATAATTTTTTTATTTATGGTTACTAATTATTTGTCTAAATTCATTTTATGTTATTCTTTTCTGCCAATTAATAAATATATTTTGGAGGAATTGTAATCAATCCTCCAAAAATATCTAATAATAACGGTAGTTCGATTGGCTTTCAAATTTCACTACTTTTCCGTTATCAAGTGTTACAACAACTCCATCTCCCGACCAACGTGCATCTTTAGGTTTACCCGGAGGACAGATGGTTGTGTAAGAAGCATAATCTTTATACACTCTTACAATATTGCCATCTACTTTGGCAACACCACAGTTTACATACGCTTTATCCCAGCTCATAAAAACAATTTTTTATTCCTGCTCTGACGGCTTTGCAGGGCTTGCCATAATTTATTATTTTCATTATTCATCAACTGGCGGAAAATCTTCTTTAGTAGGATAATCAGGCCAAATATCTTCAATATTCTCATATATTTCATTACCTTCTTCTTCAATATCTTGTAAGTTTTCAACAACCTCCATAGGGAGTCCTGAACGCATTGCATAATCAATGAGTTCTTCTTTTGTGGCAGGCCATGGCGCATCTTCTAATTTTGATGCAAGTAAAAGTGTCCAATACATAATTTATAGTTTTTTGAGATTCATTTTTTTACGCAATTTTCCAAGTATTCCTACGCCATGATTTTGTGCATAGGTTAATGCCGTATTACCTTCGTTATCTTTAATATTGGCATCGGCGCCATGTTCTAAAAGATATTCTGCAAGGTGTTTGTTTTTAGCTTCTATGGCAAACATCAAAGCAGTTTTGCCTTCATTGTCTTGTGCGTTCATATCTGCACCTCTATCTATAATAAACTCAATTAGTTCTATCTGTTTTTTTAATTCATTTTTAAAATCATTAGAATCTCTATCAACTCCTGATTCTGCTATTAGCATTAATGCCGTTTTTTCATCAGAATCTTTTGCATTCACATTAATGTTTCGGTTCAATAAAAGTATAGCCAATTCTAATTGAATTTGCATATCCTCAGCGCATAGATACCATTCATCAAAAATAGATAGAAAGCAATCGGAATCCACTTCAGCACCATTTTCCAACAATAACTCAACCACATCAACATTTAATTGGTTGCAAGCAATATAAATTGCCGTACCTCCAAAATTACTTTTTTCATTGACTTTTGCGCCATTTTGTAATAACAGATTTGTAATCTCTGTGCAATAATGACTTGCAGCAGCCATTAATGCGGTTTCGCCCCATTCATCTTTTGCATTTACATCGGTTCCGTTTTTTAAGAAATAATCGGTAATCCTTAGTAAACGTTGCTCATATCCACGCCAGTAATGACAGCGGGCAGCATTTAATTGATCTATGATTACGGTTGGGTTTTGTCCTGCACCGCGCTCCACTAACGATTCAATGCCTTCATTTTCATCTTCATAACCATAACTCAACTTTAATATTGGTGGTTTTGTAAAGGAAGACATCCATTCCACATCCATTGGTTTATCGGTTGCTTTTTTATGCTCAATAAATACTATTTCACTCCAAATATTGTCTTTAAGAACTTTAATGTGAGTGTGTCCGCTAGTTGCATTGTTGGGCTCAACATCATCAAATTCATGTTTTTCAAATAGGCGTGTTTCATATATTGCCTCGCCAATTTCCGATATGCCGCTCAGTCCCCATAACTCCCATTTGTTTTGCGAATTACGCTTGGCTAAAATTGCGCACATATTTGCGTCTGCGCAAAAAATCTGTTTTTCTGTTTTGTTTATACTATTCATTATGTTCATAATTTATTGTTTGTCATACATTTGAATTGCTGGAATCACTACTTTTTCGATTAATTTATCAGTTTTTTTAATATCCGACAAATTAACTTTTTTTAATTTACCTTTCAGTTTTAAAATATCATTTTCATAATCCACATTTGGAAATTGTGCAAATAATTTATCATCAGCATATTCAATGGCTATTAAAATATTTCCACGTTTCTTAACCCAATCTTTGTAAAACTTTATGTCGTAAAATACACCAAAAATCAATTGTGGCTCAGATTGGTTTTCAGCATCAAGAAGAAATCTGAGATAGAGCATTTTAAAATTCTCATTGATTTTTGTACAAGAAGCCAATCCATTTTGTAATTTTAGATTTTCCATACGAGAATCATCTAAATTTGCTAAATTAACCATTGATTTTTCCACAAATGCTACAGCAAATTTTCTAAGCGCCCAAGCACTTACCTCTTTCGGCTCTAATCCGATGGAGGTTCTTGAGCATATACAGTCGCCATCTGAAAACAATTGAAACTTGCGCTCGTTTTCACTTAACAAACCTTTTATTTCTCTAATTAGATATGAAGATTCATGATAAAGGTTTTGAATAACATTAAAGGCATTTTTTATTTGATTTGCCTTTCCGGATTTAATAATTATGTCTTTCATTATAAATAAATTTTAAATTTTGATTTTTTATCTTTTTTTCTTAAGAGCGTTGTCCGAAGCTCTTCTCCGGTAATGAAAGAAAACTTAAGTCCTTCTTTTTTAAATTTATTCTCTGCGTCTGAAATAAAATTTTCTCTTAGCAGGAATGGTTTCAATCCAAAATCACGTGATAGTTCAAACCGATTGTCTGCAATATGCAGACTTTTATTACCGTTAGGAAACTCTATTTTTACTATTAAACTCATAAATTTTTAAGTCTTTTTTTTTATAAAATATTTACCCTATATAATACGTAAAACTCGCTTGTGAACTTTTCGTTAGTAAAATACTGTATTGTAACATATAATACCAGTGTCGCTCATTTTGCTTTTTTCAAAAATGGTCATTTTTGGAAGGATTTTTGGCTTTTTAGCAAAATTCTGATTTTTTTCGGTCTCTGTTTTTTGCTTTTTCGCAGGCACTGGCTGGCAAGCCTTGCAGCCAACACCTAAATTTAGGTTACGAAAACCCGTAGATGATTGTCAATACAACATTCCAAACAAACATAATGGAATTTTGTTTTTGTGTCCTATTTCTATGTCGTCTGCAACTACGAAACTATTGGGAATCTCTTTTATTTGGTTAAAGGTTTTTGTTTTGCCACCAATCTCAAAAGTATATTTATCAACGAAAAAATCACCTTGTTTTGCAAGGTAAATGTCAGAAATAGCTCCAACTTGATTAACAAAAAATGTTTCTCTTGCACCGCCAACATTTGCAGTCTCATTAAACACATAAGCAAGGTTTGTGTTATTTAGCAATACTTTGTCGGGTTTAGTTAAATCGCCAATGGTTTTGTCTTTGTGCGATATTAAATTCAGCAATTTTGCATTTGCCAATAGCGATAAATACTTTACTGTATTGTTTCTGTTCGTGTTAATAGCATTGCCTAAATCAGTAATTTTTGGCGTATATGGGACTAATTCTGATAATACGGACCACAATCTTTTTATTTTGTACCGAGAAGTAAACTCAATGTTTTCAACAGCAGGAATATCAACATCTATCACATTATTTATCGCTTCTTGCAGCTTGTAATCGTATTTTTTTAGCCCTTGCTTGTAAAATAAATAAAATCCTGTTTTAAGATATTTTTTAAACAATGGCATTATCTTTATATTTTCTGTAATTTCAAAGGCAAGATTTTGATGATTTTCTACAATTTCCGATAGAGAATAAACAGGGAAATCGCCGACATTTTCAAATTTAAGAAATTCCCTAAAAGATAGACCCTCCAATGTTTCATAAACAACTCTTCTTGAAAGATCAGTGGTTGATTTATAAATTTGCAAAAGAGAAGAACCAGTGAATACAATTTTCAGTTTTGGAAAACTGTCATAAATGTTTTTTATTTCTGTTGTCCAATTCGGGTAATGGTGGATTTCGTCTAAAAACAGGTGCGTACCGCCATTCATATAAAATTCGTCTGCTAATTCAAAAATTGTATGATTAGCAAACCAAACATTGTCTAAACTTGCGTATAGCGCCTCGTTTTTATTCTCGAAAGTTGTCTTAA
>JAITUN010000150.1 GCA_031286285.1 Bacteroidales bacterium
AGTTGAGAGGCAAGTAGGGACCGGAGTTGAGGCTGTAGGTAAGAATGCCCGCAGCGGGATCGGAAAGGGATACCGTGATGTCGTAAACAAAAATCTCGAAGTTGGCAACGAGGTTGCGCTCTTCGATTATATCAAAAGTATAAGAAAGTTCGTCAGAAACTACAATACCGCTTTCGGTCCAACTGATAAAGTCGTAACAATCATCAGGAATTGCTGTTACGGTTTTAGATGTTCCGCAGTCAAAATCTTCGCCATCGCCTTGCACATCTCCACCAAAAGAAGGAGTTGCCGCCAATTTAATGTCAAAGGTTTTAATTTGAAAGTTTGCCACTAAAGTCGTAGGCTTTTTTAACTGAAAAGTATAAGGATTGTTACCGGAAACCCCAACACCCTCATCTGTCCAGTTTACAAAGTTGTAACAGTCATCAATTTCTGCCGTAACAGTTTTATAAGTTCCGCATTCAATATCGGTATCATCCCCAACAACCTCAACCTCTCCTCCCGATAGAGGGCTTGCTTCTACTTCAAGATTGAAAGTTTTAATTTGAAAGATGGCGACCAAATCGCGGTATTCCGTTAGTTTGAAATTATAGGGATTAATATCGGTAACAGGAATGCCGTTTTCTTCCCATTGGATAAAGTTGTAACATTCATCAGGATCTGCTGTTATGGTTTGAAATGTTCCGCAGTCAAAATTGCCATAGCCGGAAACATCGCCACCCATTGAAGGGCTTGGCGTCAGGTCAATGTCAAAGGTTTTAATTTCAAAGTTGGCGATTAAAGTAGTAGTTTTGATTAATGGAAAAGTAAGAGGATTATCTTCATATTCTTCGCCTGTATCTTCGTCAGTCCAATTCATAAAATTGTAACAGTCATCAGCAAATGCTTCTACTGTTACATTTGTACCACATTCAATATCTGAGTCGTTGCCGAAAACAGTTCCACCCGCTGTTGTATTTACCGAAACAAAAATATCATGCAGTTGAATTTCAAAGTTGGCGACCAAAACACGGGATTCTTCTACTAAAAAGGTATAATCGGGAGTTCCTGAAACCTCATCTCCATCTTCTGTCCAGTTAATAAAATCGTAACAGTCATCAGATTCTGCTATTATGGTGATATACTCTCCGCAGGGCATATCCGGTCCACCGCCCGAAAAACCGTTGTTGCCTATCGCCGGATCAACCGACAATATAATGTCAAAAGTTTTCTGTTCAAAATGGGCAATGAAAGTATGTTCTTCAGATAAATAATCAATTATAAAAGAAAGTTGATCTGTAACTTCATTTCCGTTTTCATCGGTCCAGTTAATAAAGAACATAGAGCAATCGGTAGGCTCTGCTGTTATGGTTAGTGTTGAGCCACATTCAATCTTATCTCCTCCTCCGGTTACTATTCCACATGGCTCCGGATAAGCCGAAATATTAACATCGTAGTATTCTTTTTCAAAGTTGGCAATCAATTCTACATTTTCTTTTAGAATAAAAACGTATGGATTCTCTTTTGAGATTTCATCATTTTTTTCATCGGTCCAATTTACAAAAGCCCAACAATCTTCTGTTGTTGCGGTTACAATTACTTCATCACCGCATTCAAAATTTCCACTACCGTCTGCTGTTCCGCCGCCCGTCAAATCCTCAGATACAGAAACGTTATATTGTTCTTTAATAAAGTTGGCAACAAGATTATGGTTTTTGGAAACATGAAAAGTATAAGAAAGCTGATTGTGAACCGGAATACCATCTTCGGTCCAGTTTACAAACTCCCAGCATTCTTCCGGTTTTACTGTTACGGTTATCTCTTCATCCCAGGGAAAGTCGCCGTCGCCATCAAGTTCGAATATTCCGGGCGGATCTGAGCTTAAAGAAACCGAACAGGATACTATTATTAACGCTGCCTCAGAAGTAATTGTATTTCCACAAACAGGTCCCGTTGCTTGCCTGCGATAATACATATTGCAAGTTAATGCAGGAGTAGTATAATCTTGACGGTTATTTTGTGGGGGCGCCGGCGACCATGTTATGCCATCAAAACTATCTTCCCATAAATAAGTAATTACTCCTGAACTGCCCACGGGCGCGCCCAAATTGATGGTATGGGATGTGTTGTATGGAATAGATGCTCCCGCCGGATCGGATTGCGAAAATACGGGATACACAAATACGGTTACCTCCTGGGTGTTGCTACAATCCCCATTGAGTAAGGTGTAAACGTATGTTACTGTAATCCTGTTTGCGGTTGTATTGGTTAATGTTTCGTTGATAATTGGACCTGTGCCGCTACCTGTTGAGGGAGATATTCCCGGAATAGGCGCACGTGTCCAGCTAAAGGTGGTTCCTGCAAAGGGGCAAGTTGCTGTGTAATCCACTGTTTCACCATTACAAATATCAGGAATTGTGGACCCACTATTTAGAATGGGCTGCCCGTAAATTGTTACAGGAAAGGGTAGTGTATCGCAACTAATAGAATCTGATACCATGAGTACATAATCTCCGGCAGGCAAACCGGTAAACTTTTCTCCTACACGTTTCCAATTTATACCCCCATCAATACTCATCCTCGCATTGGGCGAACCGATATTGGATGGAATGGTAACCTTTATTGATCCGCCATCTGAATTGCAAGCTGATGTAGTTATTATTTCCGGATCGGTCTCTCTGATTGCGCTATATACAGTCAAATAAATTGAGTCAACTTTTTCGCAATTTCCTCTGTTGGTGGTAACTCGTATTTTTATTTCCCCTCCATTGACGGAAACCGGACTTAAAACTTTGTAGGGAATAGATATAGAAGTAGCATCTAAGGGAGCGGTTACAGATGCAGGCATGGGAGAATTATCTAATTGACAAACGTTATTTGCACAGGGACCGCTGTAATCCAAATCAATAGAGGTTGTTTCCGTTGGACTTGGCGGGAAACTTATTTCCAATACATTGGATTCGCAAAGTTCGAAGATATTGTTCATTGCCAAACCTCCTTCACCCAGAAAGTTTAATAAGCCGGTTCCCAAATCCAAACTCCCCGCCCGCAAAAACACGCCAGAGCCATAACTCTGATCGTAATTACCGAAGCCCATACTACCTACATTAGCTACTGCCAATTTCAAACGATAATTTTTTCCCGGTACTACATCTGCTTTAGCAGTAAGAACTATCGTGCGACCATCAAATTCAGAATACAATCCTTTATAGGGATTCGGTTGGTAGTTTGCAACATAATATTGAGGATTTTTCGGATTACTACCGGGGAAATATTCCGGCGAATTTGTACCGGCATATCCATTATTCACGTTGTTTATTGACACTACATACGATGAGGTTTGTGTGGTAGGCAATAAGGCAATATTCTGGGTTGTGCCGGGTATAATATTACCGAACCTGTCTAATTCCGAAATCCAAAAACCAAACACATCATTATAAGCGCTATTTACATATTCAGGATACTCTTCTGAGGCAAAAATATAGTCAAAACTGATCTCCGATTGCAAAGGAATAAAATCAAACTCTAACCTGGCGCCGTTACTTATGTCATTAGCCAAGGTATTCAAATCCGGATCGTTAGTTAACATAACATTCGTTGGAGTACCCATACCATTAGGAAATTCATTTGGACCCTCTGCATCTCTACCACTACTGGTGGATAACAACAAGCCACTCTCCATGTCCAAGCTCTGCCTAATAGTAAAACCATCTATTATTACATCCTGATCTACAGTACCATGACTGAAATAGGACAAACTTCTTTTGTCTTCAGTATTTGTCCATGTTTTATTTCCCTGATCCCATCCATATCCTGTAAATTTAACATTACTTATCATTCCATCTACACCACATTGGTTATTATTATGCCCCAGTAATATATCTCTAAGCAATTCTTCGGGAGTGAAAAGGGTTACATCTCTGCCGTTTATAATTTCGTTTCGGTTTACCCAAATACTTCCATCAGCGGCATCGCGTCCTTTTTCAGGAGCAGGAGAAACTATTCTTTGGGGATCAATCGTGGCGGTTTTATCCGGCTGTTGTTGCTGTTTTGATAGCGCTCTTTTGTTTTGCGAAAATGCATCATCATGTTTTAGGAATAACATGAGGGTGAAAATTATTAGTAAAAGCGGGTAGATTTTTTTCATAATTTTTTTTATTAGAGATTAATACTCCAACATCTTTTGTATCGGCGCCCATGCGTTTTTTATAATATCTTCAGATAAAATTATTTCAGGAGATTCAGTAAGTAAAGCATTGTAAATTTTATCTAAATTGTTTTTTTTCATGTATTCACATTCGTTGCAGAAATCTGTTTCAGGGTTATTTACCCCATAAAACTGTTTGTCAGGATTTTGTTTTTGCATTTCGTACAAAATTCCGGTTTCTGTAGCCACAATATATTCATTTGAAGTGTCATTTTTTGCAAAATTAAGCATAGCAGCGGTTGAGCCAATAAAATCGGCATGCGCTAAAACGGTGGCTTTGCACTCAGGGTGCGCCAATACTTTTGCGTTTGGATATTTTGTTTTTAACTTAAAAACCTCATCGGCTGTAAGTTGGTCGTGTACGTGGCAAGCGCCGTTCCAAAGCACCATTTTGCGTCCCGTTTCTTTATTGATGTATGCACCCAAATTTCTATCCGGTGCAAACACAATTTTTGCATCTTTGGGAAGTGTGCTTACAATTTTTAATGCATTTCCGGAGGTTACTATAATATCTGAAAGTGTTTTTACTTCTGCAGAACAATTAATGTAACTGATTACCGTATGTTCAGGATAATCTTTAAGGAAAAGCGCCAACTGTTTTGCCGAGCAATTATCTGCCAAAGAGCAGCCGGCATCTAAATTTGGAAGTAATACCTTTTTATGAGGGGATAATATTTTTGCAGTTTCAGCCATAAAATGCACGCCTGCAAAGAGAATAATATCGGCATTTGTATTGGCAGCCTGTTTGGAAAGCGCCAAGCTATCTCCCACAAAATCAGCAACATCTTGCACTTCAGGCAAAGTATAATAGTGCGCCAAAAGGATGGCGTTTTTTGCTTTTTTAAGATCAAGTATTTGTTTGATAATCATGTTGGCAAAAGTAAAAAAAAAAGCAATTATTTGTGCTTATTGAATAAATAAATAAACAACTCTTAATAATAGATTTTTTTTTTTCAAATTTCGCAGAAAATATTGGGAAGTAATCCAAATGGTGTTTCAACTTCAATGATTTTTTTGGCAATAGGATGTTCAAAAATAATTCTTTGAGCTTGCAAAGAAATAGAGCAATCGGGGTTTGATCTTCTTGCCCCATATTTTAAATCACCTTTTATACAAGTTTCATTTGCAGAAAGTTGCGCTCTAATTTGGTGATGTCTTCCTGTAAAAAGCTCTATTTCCAACAAATGATATTTGTTGGTAGGCTGTAAATATTTATAATGTAATGATGCTGTTAAATATCCTTCTTTCGGTTCATTAGAGACAACACTTCTATTTAATTTTTCGTTTTTTCGGATATACTGTTCTAATGTTTGTTCTTCAATATCAGGCTTTTGTTCTACCAAAGCATGGTAAAATTTTCTAATTTTTCTTAGCTTAAACACTTCATTCATACGAAATAGCCCTTTAGTGGTTTTGGCAAAAATTACCACACCACTCACAGGTCTGTCAATACGATGAACGATTCCAACAAACACATTGCCGGGTTTTTGGTATTTTTCTTTTAAAAAAGCTCTGATTTTCTCCGATAAAGGTTCATCGCATGTTTTATCGGCTTGAACAATCTCTCCAGGAAGTTTATGAACAATAATTAAGTGGTTGTCTTCGTATAAAATACGTTCAGATATAGGGGTAATATCTTTCATTAATCTCTACATTATTTTTTTGCGTGGCGAAAATATATGAATTCTTAAATATTCAAGTACGAGAAATAAAAATCCAGATTGTGAGATTTAAGAGGCTGTGAGCTAATACACTTTAATTTCTTATCTTGCACAGTTTCTTCTATCATCGTTTCAGTTTTGTATTTTTGTGATAAATGAATGATTGTCCCGTCTTTCAGATAGAGAAAAAAATTTCCATTTTTTTCCAAAAAACCATTTTTTCTTCAAAAAAAAAACTAATTTTGCACAGTTATTTAAATATTTTAATTTAACAACCTGATTTTTAATAGATAAGCGTTAGTAGTAAAATTTTAATATTATTATATTGATAACAAATAATTTAATTAAAAGTCTATTGTTAATAAACAAAAAATCAAAAAGAAATTCCAATTTTTACCATATTGAATATCAATAATTTAATATAAAAAATCAACATTTTTTTGAAAAAGTTATCAACATTGTGGAATTGATAACTTTTTTTATATTTTTGTCGCGGATTTAAAAACGAAATAATGTCAAATTTAGATTACGGTTTTTGGGAAATTGCTATAGAAAAGTATGGAAGACTAAAACTTCCTACTTTCCTGTTAAAATCTCTGCCCGAAACCGAACGCGAAAAGTTCTGGGTAACACACGGTTTCGGGCCCCATATCATGTTGTGGACTGAAACAGCCTACCGTGAACAGATGGAGTTTCTTAATTCGCTAAATAGAAATATTATCGAAAACAAAAAGTTTCGTAATGCTTTTCTTCGCAACACCGCTGTTGTAGAATGCGATAACCAAGACCGGTTGGTCATTCCAAAACCTTTGATGGAACATTACAAAATTGAAAAAGAGGTGGTATTACTGTTAGACAACGGCAAAATTGAGATCTGGAACGCATCGGAATACCACGCACAATTTGATATGTTGCCCGAAGAATTGAACCTCCTGAACGAAAAAATCCATAGTACTCACCAACATCCTCCTTTTGAAACCTTTTAACGCCCTATATATAATATGTATCATCAACCCGTCCTTTTGCAGGAAACTATTGCGGGACTCATAAACAACCTTGAAGGTGTTTATGTGGATGTTACTTTTGGCGGTGGCGGCCATAGCCGCGAAATCTTAAATCAACTCTCTCCTAACGGAAAACTAATTGGCTTTGACCAAGATCAAGACGCTAAGGAAAATGCAGTACAGGATACTCGTTTTCAGTTTGTTCAATCTAACTTCAAACATCTAAAAAAATACTTGCAGTTTTATAAAGCCTATCCGGTAGATGGCATCTTAGCAGATCTTGGGGTCTCTTCCCACCAGTTTGACGAACCTTCGCGTGGCTTTTCCTATCGTTTCGACAAACCTTTAGATATGCGGATGGACACAAGCAAAGGAACCACAGCCTCCGAAATTGTGAATAGTTACCCTAATCAAAAATTGGCAAAACTCCTGTTCGCTTTTGGCGAAGTACAAAACGCTCACAGAATTGCCGCACTCATCGAAAAAGCACGCCAAACCAATCCAATACTAACTACCGGACAGTTAGCAGAAGCGCTATCTCCATTACTCCCAAAAGGAAAAGAAAACAAACTCCTTTCGCAAATTTTTCAAGCGCTGCGTATCGAAGTAAATGCCGAAATAGATGCGTTACAATCTCTTTTCGAACAATCTATTGATGCTTTGAAAATGGGAGGAAGAATTGCCATAATCTCCTACCACTCTTTAGAAGACAGATTAGTAAAAAACTTCTTCAAAACCGGAAATGCAGAAGGAAAACTACACAAAGACTTCTACGGAAATCCTAAAACTCCATTCAAACTCATTACAAAAAAGGCAATTCTCCCTACCCCACAAGAGATAGAACAAAACCCAAGAGCACGAAGCGCGAAACTACGAATTGCTGAAAAAATTACGAATTACGAATTAAAAATCACCCCTTCTAACTTCTAACTTCTAACTTCTAACTTCTTAACCCCTTTTAACCCATAAACTAAATGAACCTAAATCCTACAAAATTCCTGAGCGGCGACTTTTTGAATCATCCACGATTACAAAAATGGTATCCTTACTTTCTGCTTCTGATATTTTTAGCAGCAATATCAATTGTAAATGAAAAAATTATTAGCAAAAAAAATAAAATCATACAACAAAAACAGTATGAATACAAAATGACACTCAATCAACTTAAAGAGAACAATCTCTATTTGCCTTATTACCAAAAGAAAATAATTAGAGAAAAAGCAATTAATAGAGGGTTTATAGAGAATCATAAGGGGATGTATAAGATAGTAGTGAGTAATAAGTAGTGAGTAATGAGTAGTGGTTAATAAATCTCTGTGAAACTTTGTGAACTCTGTGTCTCTGTGCTAAAAAAACAAAAAAATGTCAGATTACAAAAAATCATTTAACAGAAGAGCTTTCGTAGTGTATGCCATGGTGTTTGCATTTGGTGTAGGGTCGCTTGTGCAAATACTGTACCTTGCTATAGGTCAGAAAGCATTGTTTTCTGGCGATCCGGAATATTGTTTAGACAAAACCCAACCCAACTGGGAGCAAAGTCCATTAGCAAAAGACCCCAATTGTCGTTGCATCGTAACCTTAAATGATATTCAACCCGTGCGAGGCGATATTTTTGATGACCAAGGCAATATCTTAGCGAGCGATTTTACGGTTTTTGATATTGTGGTTGATGGACGGAAATTGCTCCCGGAAACCTTGTACAATAAAAATAGAACAGTTATAGGTATCAACGATACCCTTTATGCCACCCAGGAGAGAAAAATATCAAGAAGTGATAAAGAGGCTGTAAATAAGTTAATATTTGAATTAGCAGACCAGTTCTATTTTCATTTTAAACACAAATTTTCTTACAGCAAAGAGTATTACCGAAAAAAATTGGCAGAAGCGATTATAGAGTGCAAAAATGTGGATATTGTTAAATCAAATTTGTTAAGTGAGAATACCTTAGTAAACTCAGAAGATACGGCATTTGTGCGGAAGTTGCCTCTTTTCCAAGATAGATGCAAAAGAAAGTGCATTGGTTTTCCGAGCTACTTTAAGAGAATTTATCCGTATGGGGAGTTAGCAAAACGGGTCATTGGTACTGTTCCTCCCGGTGCAAGAAGCGGATTGGAACTCACTTACGATGATTGGTTATCAGGAATTAAAGGAGCGCAAAAAGTGCTCTATATTGACGGTATTCGCGTGCCTTCCGAAAAATATACAAATGCTTATGATGGAGCCAATGTTCACACTACACTCAATTTAAGAATGCAAAACATAGTGTATGAAGCGCTTATGGACAAATTGTATCAAATGGATGCGCAATGGGGTTGTGCAGTAATCATGGAGGTCAATACAGGCGAAATAAAAGCAATGGCAAATTTGAAAAAATATGAAAATAAAAATGGCTCAACCGGATATTATGAAATTTTTAATCATGCTTTTAGACAAGAGTGCGAACCCGGTTCAACATTCAAGCTAGCCTCATTATTAGCATATTTGGAAAGAGTTCCTAACGATACAGCAAAATCTTATTTGATGTGTGGATGTGAAATTGCTAAGTTTTTTGAACAAGACAGTAGAAAGTTTAGAACTAAATGTGGGGTTACAGATCGCTCACTTGGTTCTCGCCACCGACTCGGAAAACCTATAGAAATATTTCAACGCTCTCTGAATGAGGGTACAGGAACCATGATTTTTGATGCTTTTAATAATAATTTTCAGGCTTATTTAAAAGCCTTAGACTCTTTAGGAATTACAATGCCTTTAGAAACACAATTAGATACAGTACCTGCGCCCGAAATTATTCGCAATTCCAAATCTATGAGAACTTTTTACATTACCACTTGGGGAGGCTTTAATATGGCTCCTATTCAAACACTTACGTACTTTAATGGAGTAGCAAATGGTGGAAAAATGGTGTGTCCTAAATTTGTAAACCAAATTACCAAGCAGGGTAAAGTGGTAAAAAAATTCCCAACTGTGGTTCTCAAAGAACAGATGACACGCAAAGATGTGATTGACAGAGCCAAAAAATACTTGGAAGCAGTAGTAACCGGTCCCTACGGTACAGCAAGAACCTACAAAGACTCTATCCCCCATTTTGCAGGTAAAACAGGTACTCGTGATATTATGGTGGAAAGAGACGGCAAATGGGTATATGATCCCCGCAGAAACAGCATCTCCTTTTGTGGGTATTTCCCAGCCGAAAAACCAAAATATTCAATGATTGTGTATTTGTATGACGTACACGGCATGAGCGGATCGGCAGTACAACTCTTTTACACCATCGCCAAACGGATTATGAGTTTGGATAATACAGACTTGTTGCAAGAGGTGGACAAAAGCGGAGGAGTGAAAAATGGGGTTTATTTGGATATTGGGAGGTGAGTAATGAGTAATGAGTAGTGAGTAATGAGTAGTGAGTAATGAGTAGTGAGTAATGAGTAGTGAGTAATGAGTAGTGAGTAGTGAGATTTGAGGGGTAAGATCTCCTCCGCTGGCGGGGGACTAAGGGGGTGGAGTTTGAGAGGTGGGATGATGAGATAAAAATAGAAGGCAGATGAGGTATATTTAATAGTTAGAGGCAATATGGGGACAACACCGAAAAAGCCAAAGAACGAAAATAAGAGCGAAAAAAATATTAATAATGAAAAGCGAACAATATAATTTCAAAGATTTTTTGACAGTATTGAGTATGATTTTACTCTCTTATTCTTCTCAAACACAGCAA